>JAEURB010000130.1 GCA_016788435.1 Anaerolineae bacterium
CCTATAACTGTTTCGATGAACCGGCGCGTTTGCATCGGCGGTCGCTTTCGGCCGCCCGGCTAGTTCCGGCGTCCTGAACTGCGGGACGAGGGGGCGTCGGCTTCCTGACTACGCAGCAGTTCTTCGAGGCTGACCGGGCTATCGCTGACGTCAGGCGTGGCGATGCGGCGGGCGGCCTGCTGCTGCGGCCCATCGGCGGCGCGGCGGCTGCGGCCCAGTCGCTCATCCACCGACGGCGCGACCGAGAAGCTGTGCGCGGCGATCAACGCACCATCCACCGACACGCGCAAATCCCAGTCACCGGCCGCAACAGTGTCCTCATAGCCATAAAGCGGAAGCTGGTGATCGGCGAGGATATTCATGACGCCATCGCGCAGGTAGGTCTTCATCTCATGCACGTAGGCCGTTTGCCCGTTCTGGTCAATCATCTCGTAGCGAACAACGGTCATGCGGTCGGCCTGATACGGCTCAACCTGAAGCGTGATGAACGGGCGCACGCCGTCATCGTCCTTCGAGGCCGAACGGGTGCGGCGCATATCCAGCCCCCGGTCGGTCGTCGCAGTGGCAATCAGGCCGATATCGAGCAGGTTGAACCCTGCTCCGGCCAGGCTGCCCCGGCGGCGGGCGCGCTCGACGGCCTCGCGGGCATCGGGGGACATTTTGGCGGCTGTAAAAGTGGCGCGCGACTTTTCGATCAGTTCATTGGCGCGGAAGTCAATCAGCGAACCGCCGAGCAGGAAGGCGTACATCAGCACGAGGGCAATCGTGGCAGGCGCAGACACCACGCCGGAGATCAGCGCCAGCGCCACCATCGCGCCAAGGATAGTCAACCAGCCGATGAACTGCTTCCGCATCCGCATCACGAATGTTCCTGAATACCCCGCAGGTTTCGTCTTCTAGTATACGTCACTTGACGCCCTGAAGTTCTAACCCGGCAGGCGGATTCTCACAATTGATGTTACGAAGGAGGATGGAGGTACGCTCGCGAGCGTACCTACCAGCCAGCGTCCCTACAGCCAGGGCGCGAATGTCCGGGCGCGACGCAGCAGGGTATAGAGCTGGCGCGTGGTGGGGTTGTGCTGGGCCAGCTCGGGGCGAACGCCAATCAGCCGGTCGGTGAGGATGGACTGCGGGCGCACGAAGCGCATCAGGCCTTCGGGGCCGCCGCGCCGCCCCACCCCGCTGCTTTTCACACCGCCCATCGGCAGCGACGGCGTGCCAAAGATCAACTGCGGCTGATTGATGCCGACGTCGCCACATTGCAACTGCCGCGCCAGCGCCTCACCGCGCTTCAGGTTACGGGTGTAAATCGTGGCCGAAAGCCCGTAGTCGCTGTCGTTGGCGAGTTCTACGGCCTCTTCGGCGTCGCGCACGCGCATGACGGCCAGCACCGGGCCGAAGGTCTCCTCGCGCATAATCCGCATCGAGTGATCGGTGTTGACGACGATGGCCGGCTCAAGGAAGCGCGGGCCGAGATCGGGGCGGCGGCGGCCACCCACCAGCAGTTGCGCGCCAGCGGCCACCGCTTCAGCGATATGCGCCTCGGTGCGCGCCAGTTCCCGTTCGCCCGCCATACTGCCTATATCCACGTCATAGCCGTCACCATTGCCAACCTCGAAGCCCTGCGCCAGCGCCAGCAGGCATTCGATGAAATCCTCGTAAACAGCATCCACCACGTAGGCGCGCTCGACGCTGACGCAAGCCTGACCCGCGTTCTCCATCGCGCCGCGCAGCGCCCCGGCCGCTGCCTGTTCGAGATCGGCGTCTTCGAGGACGATGAACGGGTCTTTGCCGCCCAGTTCGAGCGTGCATGGTATCAGGCGTTCAGCGGCACGCGCCGCGACTTTACGGCCGGTGGCACTGCTGCCGGTGAACGACAGGCCGTCCACCACCTCGATCAGCGCCGCGCCGGTGCGGCCATCGCCCGTGACGACCTGCGCGACAGCCGGGGGAATGCCCACCTCATGCATGAGCGCAACGGCATAGGCGGCCGTGAACGGCGTCAGCTCGCTCGGCTTGATCAGCACGGCGTTGCCCGCAATCAGCGCCGGGATAGCGTCAATCAGGCCGTTGAGCAGCGGGTAGTTCCAGGGCGTGATGAAGCCCACGACGCCGAGCGGATGAAAGACGACCCGCGCGTGCTGGCGCAGGTGAAACGTGACGCGGCGTGACTGATCGGCCAGCAGGCCCGGCGCGCGGCGCGCGTAATAATGCACGACGTTGTCAATCACGGCGTG
>JAEURB010000157.1 GCA_016788435.1 Anaerolineae bacterium
GCAGGCGCTGGAAGCGAAAAGGGGGTAAATATCCTCGATTCGGCACCCGGAATCGCAAATTGCATCTGGCGCGAATGTTCGTTATGCGTTAGAATATCTGTTCGTAGGACGAGGGCGAAAACACTCCGTTTTCGGGCCTCAAACCCAAGCCATCAAACGATCGGACTGTAGCGAATTCAAGGGGTGTACGAGCATGGCCGGTTATCAGCAGTGCCTTATCATCGGGAACGTCGGGCGCGATCCGGAAACACGCGATCTGCCGAACGGCGACAAGGTCACCAATTTCAGCGTGGCCGTCACGCGCAAATGGAATGATCGGCAGACCAATGAGCGGCGCGAGGAAACCACATGGTTCCGTGTCGCCTGCTATCGCCAGTTGGCCGACATCGCCATGCAGTATGTGCACAAGGGTGGTCAGGTGATGGTTGCAGGCCGCATCAGCGCCCGCGCCTATCTCGACAACAACCAGCAGCCAGCCGTGTCGCTCGACCTCAACGCCGACCAGCTTCAGCTGCTCGGTTCGCGCGATGGCACGGACGGCGGTGGCTACAGTGGTGGCGGCGCGGCCAGCAGCAGCGGTGGTTCGCGCAGCAGCGGCTACAGCGAACCGGACCAGGGCAGCGATATCCCCTTCTAGGCCCTTATCACTTTCCAGCCAGTCAGAGCGCGCTCATCACGAGCGCGCCTTTTTTTGATCGGCTCTGAGCCACGTAGTCGCATAGGGGTATACTGAAGGGCAGAGTGAAAGGCCGCGCCCCATGCAAACGGACATCGCCCGCCGCACGATGACTGCCGTGGACTTCGAGCAGTACACCTCGCTGCCTGAGAACCGGGATCGGCGGCTGGAACTGATCGAAGGAGAGGTGATCGAAGTGGTGTCTGACTATGGCGCCTCGGAAAGTGCCGCGCGTATTCTGATCCTGATGGGTGGATTCGTCCTGGAGAGACATTTGGGACGAGTGACTGGGGCTGATGGTGGCTACGCGGTGGGCGATGATCACTTCATTCCCGATGTAGCTTTCATTGCCAGCGCTCGTTACCGAAAAGGAACAAGTCCGGCCTGGTGCCCTGTTGCGCCCGATCTAGCCGTGGAAGTGCTGTCTCCCGGCAACAGCGAACCCGAGATGCGGCTCAAGACCGCCAGCTATCTTTATGCAGGTACGACCATGTGGATCGTTGATCCCGACCGGAAGCGCGTCGAAGTATATACGCCGGGCAAGCCGCCCTTCACGGCGGGTGTTCAGGACACCCTCACCGGCGGCGAGGTGCTGCCCGGCTTCACGCTGGCCGTGAACGACATCTTCCCGGAATAGACGAGCGGCATCACTGGTCTCTCCCTTTCAACCTTCAACTTTCAACTCGTCACTTTCAACTCTCCACCCGATAAGGCTATGCTCATGACACAACCGCCACCACAGGGCCAGCGCCAGCTTCGGCTGGAGGTACCGGCCGACCTGCGCGCCGAATACTGCAACGCCGTTACGATTGCCCAGTCCGCCAACGATGTCACGCTGGACTTCATCCACGTGCTGCCCGGCGTCAACAGCGCCCGCGTGCAGGCCCGCGTGGTTATGCTGCCGGCCCAGGCCAAGATGCTGATGCGGATGCTCGAACAGAATATCGCCCGCCACGAAGAGCGCTTCGGCGAGATCAAACTTGGCCCGAACAGCACGCTGGCCGACGAGCTGTTCGGCGGTGTCAAACCCGGAAGCGGCGAGGAACCCTCATGAGCCTCGAAGCTATCAGCGACAATATCCGCGCTCAGTTCACCGCCAAGAATGCCGCCCGCGATCTGGCGCTGGCCCGTTCGCGTGAGTTGATCCGCTTGTGCGCTGAGACGATTCGCGCCGTTCACCGCCGCGAATGGGACGCCGCCGGTGAGAAGCTGGCGGCCGTGCGCTCCGGCGCCGACTCCCTGCGCGCGGCCGTCGCAGGCCACCCCGACCTGTACCACGCGGGTTACACCCAGGACGCGCTGAAAGAGGTGGTCGAAGCCTTCGCCACCGCCGCCATCATTCGTAATCAGCCGCTGCCCACGCCGGAGGAACTGGCGGTGGATGGCGACACCTGGCTGAATGGCATGGCCGAAGCCGCCACCGAACTGCGCCGCTTCATCCTCGATATCCTGCGCCGCGACGATGGCGATGAGGCAGGCTCGGTGGCCGAAGCCGAACGCCTGCTCGGCTGGATGGACGCCATCTACGACCAGTTGGTGACGTTCGATTTCCCCGATGCCATCACGGGTGACCTGCGCCGCCGCACCGATGTCGTGCGCGGGGTGCTGGAGCGCACACGCGGCGACCTGACAACCACGCTTCAGCAGCAGCGCCTGCAGGCAGCCTTGCGTCGGGCCGAACGAGGTATCGAACAGGGTAACTGATCTACCACAGCGGCGCAGATGGCCCAGAGAAACGCAGAGAAAGGCCCTCTGTAGTCTCTGTGACCTCCTTGCCTGCGTGTGGTGAAATCAATCAGTTGGTATTTCCGGCCTTGGCCCGCGCCCACTGGGCCGCTCACGACCGCGCGAGCTATACAAAGTTGAAGCCCGCCGCGCATGATGGCATAATCACGCTGTCCCGGCCCCTTCACCAGCGAGCAGCCCGCCCATGACGACCGAAATCGTGCAGGTTCAGAGCGTCTTCATCACCGGCCTCAACACGGCTGCCGGCCAGGCGTTGGCCTTGCGGCTGCGCGCGGCGGGTCACACCGTCGCTGGCGTGGTCACTTCCAGCGATGAAGCCGCCTGGTATCGCCGCTTCGGCGTGACGCCCGCCTATGCGGTCCTCACACGGCCGGGCGAACTGCGCAGCGCGATTCAGGGAACGGCTGCCACTATCCTCGTCAACTGTGCGGCCCAGGAATCGAACCACGTTCCACACATCCCCGCCAGTTGGGACGCCCCGCTGGCCGATTATGCCGAGGCGCTGGAAGAAGCTGCCGCCCAAACCCAGGCCGAATACCTGCTGCATACCAGCTTCAGCTTCGCGGGCGGGCATCTCAGCGAGGAGAACGAGGGCGCAGAGGATATCGTTCACGCCGCGCAGGCCGCCGAAGCGATTGCGCTTTCCGCCAGCGTGCCCTCGGCCGTGCTCCGCTTCGGCTACACCTACGGCCCGTCAGACAAGGCGATGGTGGCACTGCGCGAGGCGCTGCGGATTGGCCGCCCGCTGAATGCTGGCGAGGAAACGATTCCGGCTGGCTGGATATACGCCCCAGATGCTGCCGCTGCGATGGCGAAGGCCATCGAGCAGCGCGTGAGCGGCGTCACGCTCGATGTGGTCGATGACCATCCCCAGCCGCCCGCCGAATTCGTGCGCATGTTCGCGCGGATGCAGGGGCTTGGCGTGCCCGGCCGCGTCCCGCTCTTCTTCCGCCGCATGCTGTCCACCGAAGTTCAGCGGCAGATCATGAAGATCGAAACGCACCCCGCCAACACCGCGGCCCGTGAGGCCCTCGGCTGGGAGCCGCGCTTCCGAAATATTGAAGCCGGTCTTGACGACCTCCTGCTGCAGTGGCGCGCCGCCATGACGGTTCAGGCATGACAAGGCACGCCGCCTCATGACGAGCGCCATCCTCAAAGGAGTGCTGTTCGACCTCGACGATACCCTGCTGGACTGGAGCGGCTTTCAGGCCGATTGGGAAACCGTCCACCGCCGCCACCTTTCCGGCGTCCTCGACTGGTTCGAGCAGCAGGGTTATCCGCCCCCCGATCTCGATGAGTTCACCGACGCCTTTCAGGAGCGCACGGCTACTGCCTGGAACGGCGCGCGCAGCAGCCTGCGCGCCCCCAACCTGGGCCACGTTCTGCTCGAAACGGCGGGCGACTTCGGCCTGCCGCCCGGCGAATTCGATATCGTGCAGGCGCTCGATGCGTATGAGTGGGGCGCGATAGAGGGGACGGTCATCTTCCCGGAAGTCCGCGAGACGATCACCAAGCTGCGCGCACAGGGTATTCGCGTCGGCATCGTCACCAATGCCTATCAGCCGATGTGGCTGCGCGATATCGAAATTGACATGCACGGCATCCTCGACTTGTTCCCGGACTGCCGGCTGTCGGCCGCCGATGTCGGCTATCTCAAGCCGCACCCGGCCATCTTTCAGGCGGCCCTCGACTGCCTGGGCACGCACCCGGAAGAAACCGTCTTCGTTGGCGACGACCCGGAAGCCGATATTGCCGGGGCGCAGGCGGCCGGTCTGCTGGGCGTGCTGCGCTCGACCCCGCGCACGCGCCCGATGGTCAATCCGATTGTGCCCGATGCTATCATCCACGACCTCACTGAATTGCTGACGCTGCTCGACGGCTGGTATCCCGGCTGGCGGGCGAACCACACAGGCTAGGGCGCTGGTGCTTCCTTCGGTTTCCGTTGACCACAACCTGATCCTCACCGGCTGGATGGGCCCCGCGCAGCTGGAGGTGGCCCGGCAAACGGCCGTGCTGCTCAGGCTGCAGTTCGTGGACTTCGACGCCCGCTTCGAGACGCTGGCAGGCCTTCCGCCCGACGAAGTGCGGGCGCTGTATGGCGAAACCCGGCTCAAGACCATCGAAGGCGAGCTGATTGCCGAAATGGCGCTCTATCGCGGAACGGTGCTGCTGATCGGCGGCGATACGCTGCTGCGCGGCGATACGCTGGCGCTGCTGCGCCAAACTGGCCCGGTGATCGCGCTGACAGCCACAATTGACGCGGTGCTGCACCGGCACTATCTCCAGCTTGGCGCGCGTTTTCATAACCCGCGCGAACGCGAACGGACGGTCGGCCGCCTGCGCCGCGAATGGGCGATACGCGGCAAAGACGGGGTGATCGAATTCGATACCTCGACGCTGACCAACGCCGAAGCCGCGCAGGCCGTCGCTGACCGCTGGCGCGCGCTCACCGCCTTCATTGACTGGCGGGCGTGACCCGAATACGCAACGCGAAAACACTCCCAAACGTCCCCCCGGCCCCTTAGCGAAAGAAACCTCATCCCCGGCCCCTCTCCTTTCTGGCTGAGGGGGCGACAATAGATTCCCGCTTAAGCCCTCACCCTTAGTCCCTCTCCCAAGTGGAGAGGGAAATTGAGCCTGCAAAGTGAGGTTCTCGCCCCTTCTCCACTTGGGAGAAGGGGTTGGGGGATGAGGGCCGAGCAGCAGGTGTCGCCCCCTCAGCCATTCTGAAGAGGGGAGGATGCGGTATTATTAGTAAGCCTGTGAAAGAGCGGACAAGGAGACAGAATCAAGATAAGGGACAGACACTTGAGGGAAGAATAAGCAGGACAACAGGACAGAATAGAGGACAACAGGCGTATCTCATCGCAGGCCGGTACCGATCCAGCATAGATCAGGCAGGCGGCGGGCAGGTGAACGCCGGGTAGACCGGAGTGGCGCAAAACGGCAATGGCACGCGGGGATAACGGTTGATGGATGGGTGCTGTGCGAGGGTTGATGGCTACAGGATGCTATTCGAAACTCAGGACCATGACGCACCACGAGCGCTCCCAACGAAGCATGTCAATTGATTGACGGGCAAGGTTGGTTGAGGATCGGTGGTTCTGCCACCCTGCCGCCAGTCGAAAAAGCAGCGCCCCGCACCGGATAACCCGGCACGGGGCGCGTATTGCACCTGCTCAGCTTGCCAGCGAGATTACTTGATCTCGACGACGGCCTTTTCGGTTTCGATGATCTGCTTGGCTTCGTTGGCCTTGTCCTTGCTGACGGCCTCGAGGACGGTCGCCGGAGCACTCTCGACCAGGTCCTTGGCTTCCTTCAGGCCCAGGCTCGTGACCTGGCGGACGGCCTTGATGACGTTGATCTTGTTCGGGCCAATGTCCTTGAGGATGACGTTGAACTCGGTCTGCTCTTCGACCGGTTCGGCCTCCGCCGCCGCCGCCGGAGCAGCCGCGGCCATCATCATCATGCCGCCACCGGCAGAGGCGGTTACGCCCCACTTGTCTTCGAGCAGCTTCTTCAGTTCCGAGGCTTCGAGGATGGTGAGTGCGCTGAGATCTTCAACCAGCTTGTTCAGATCGGCCATGGTACAGGTGTCCTTTCAGGGTCAGTGCGCGCATTCGGCGCGCGTTCGTGGTCAGATTAGGTGTTGAATGGCGCGTGCGGGCCGCTGAGGCCGTTCCGCAAATCGGATGATTACGCCGCGTTATGCTTGTCCTCGTACGCCTGCAGAACGTTGACGACCTGCGATGTGGCGGCCTGCAGCAAGCCAGCGAGCTGCGATGCGGGCGCGACGATCAGGCCGGCCAACTGGGCGCGGATTTCGTCCAGCGTCGGCAGATTGGCGATGACTTCGAGGTCTGAGGCCTTGAAGACCTTGCCACTGATGACGCCGCCCTTCGCCGCGAAGTTGTCCGGCGCGTCCTTAATGAACGACTGCACGGACTTCGCCACGGCGGACAGGTTGCCATTGCCGAAGACGACACCAACCGTGCCACTGAGGAGTTCCTCAGGCACCGGCCAGTTGCTCTCCTTCAACGCGCGCTTGAACAGCGTGTTCTTGGTCACCATGTAGGTGCCGCCGCTGTCTGCCAGCTTCCTGCGCAGATTATTCGCCTGCGCCACCGTCAGCTTCTTATACTCAGCGACGATAAAGCCGTCAGTTTTGGCCAACTGCGCCGTATAGATAGCGACCAGTTCTTCCTTGCGTTCACGTGTAATAGCCAAGCGCTTTTTCCTCCTTTCCATGAGGATGGGGTGCAACAAAAAACGACCCCGCAGGATGCAAGGGTCGCCCAATAGTGACAGGTGGACGTCTGAACCCTCGCCTCGGCAGGACTTGTGCAGCCACAAGGGCGGCGGCCTGCTGTCTGCGGCGCCGGCATGTTGGCCGGCGGGTAGAACGACGGCAGTATACGGATCGGCCTGCGCGCGGTCAAGGTGGAGGTTGCTGTACCGCGCGGCGGCCGCCCGTCACCCCGAACTTCGCCCCGCCCCTCTCCTCGCCATCCACTGAGATTGCGCGTGGAATGCTGTAATTCAACTTACCGGCCCTGAGAAGATATTGAGGGCGCCGAACAGCAGCAGCGCCAGTGCCATTACGACGAGCGACATGCGCAGCTTCCCTTCCGGAAACATGCGGGACATACCGACGAAGAACAGCGCCGAGGCCAGAAAGATGGTATTGCGAATATAGTGGCCCGCATTTTCCGCTGCGGCCCGCACTTGCGTTTGGCGCTCGGCGGCCAGTTCCTGGGCGGCCAGCGCGGCATCGGCGTCGGCATTGTCATACTCAGGCATGACGAACGGGGAAGCGGGCGCATCGGGGTTGACGCGCGGCTGCGTACTCACCCACGCTTCGAATGCGGGTTTGAACTCCTCGCGGAAGCGGCCGCGGTAGAAATCAGCCAGCTCGGTGTTATCGGTCGTAAATGCGTCCAGCCAACTGGTGAATGTGACCACATCCACGAGCGCATCCTGTGAACTGAGCGTAGTCAGGCGCGTGCTTTCGAGGAGCAGGGCGGTGACCTGTGCGGCCATCGCCGCTTGCTGGCGTGACCACTGCGAGGCCTGATAGGTACTCCACGCGGTGATCAGGCTGGCGATGGCGAGGATGATCGCGGCCGCGATTTCGATCCAGCGGCGGCGGGAACTTGCTGCTGCGGCGGGCGGGGGCGTCGGGGTCATGTTCAGGCACCTGTCACGTCAAGCCAATGGTGCAGAAATTGTATTTGCTTATGACGTGGCAAACCATATCCCGGTATTCAACAGGGAAAGAGGAAACAGCGCGCTTCAGCCCGTTGCCGCCTCACGCAAGGGGCTGAAGCCACCTTGTTGGGGCTTCACGCCTGAATTTGCGCCAGCCCCGGTCTCCTCCGCCAATGGTGAAAAGCCTGAGGTGAGGTTAGTTGGAAGCAGGTGGCGGCGTTTCGCGCGTGCTGGACAGCACCTTCATCTGGGCCTGCGCGGCCTTGGCGGCATCGTCCGACATGCCCAGGCGCGTGAAGATGATCATCGCCTGCTGCAATTTGCGGGCGGCCTGCATACCCTTGCCGCGCACGCTCAGGCTCAGGGCATGGGCATACATCGTGCGCGCCGCCTCGCCATCCGCTTTGATGGACTGGAAGGCCTCGGTCGAGGCGTGGAACCAGATATCGGGGTCGGCCGAAAGCGCCGGATCACTGCCCTCCGGCAGGCTTCCGAGCGCGGTGAGTACCTCGCCAATGCCCCGGCTGGCGACGCCCGTGAGTAGCGGCTGGTCAGCATACTTCAGCGCCATCTCGCGCGAAGCAAGGGCGCTTGCCCACGCGCCGGTCAGGTCGCGCAGCCTCAGTTGGGCCATCGCCAGGCCGTAGTCAATCTCGCAGCGCAGTTCCTGGCGGTCGTCCTCTTCCTTGATTCGCGCCGACACCACGGCGGCCTTTTGCAGGCTGGTGAGGGCGCTTTCCGGCTGATCCATGCTCAG
This sequence comes from Anaerolineae bacterium, assembly GCA_016788435.1. Lineage (GTDB taxonomy): Bacteria > Chloroflexota > Anaerolineae > Aggregatilineales > Phototrophicaceae > Flexifilum. The sequence goes on from JAEURB010000157.1 coordinate 8,388, forward strand.
CAGCATCTGGCCTTCGTTGCACAGCGCGATGGCTTCAGTCGAGGGGTCGTCAATTTCGCGGGCCGCGTCGGAAGCGGCGCGGAACAACTGGCGGGCGCGGGTGAAATTGCCCTGCAGGCGATAGCTTTCACCCAGGTTGAGGATGCAGCCCACCGCGCGCGCACGGTTGCCGGCCTGTTCGAACAGGGCGCGGGCGCGTTCAAAATGGCGGATGCTGGCGTCGAGGTTGGCGCGGTAGCCCTGAAGCACGCCGAGCAGCAGTTCGGCGCGGCCCTGATTGGCGGCGTGCCCGTCAGACTGGGCCTCGCGGCTCATCGCCTCAATCTGGGCAAGGGCTTCCTTGGCGGGCAATTCATTGCGTTCCCACTTATCGAAAATCGCGCCCAGCCGGGCGTTGAACTCTTCGGTGGGTTCCTGTGCCTGTACACCTGAAGCCGGTTGATCTTGCGCCGGCATAAACCCTCCCCGGGCAGAATAAAAGCGGTGAAATGAT
>JAEURB010000227.1 GCA_016788435.1 Anaerolineae bacterium
CAGGTCACCACCGCTGCCCTTGATGAAGAGGATGTCCTCCTCAACGCCAAGCAGGTTCGGCTGCGTGATCTTGACGGAGGTGTTGCCGCCGCCATGCAGCACCAGCGCCGGATTCTGCCCCAGCAAGCGCGAGGTGTACACGCGCTGTGCCAGATCGCCGGTATATGCCGCGGCATCGGTCTCGTTCCACAGGCTGCGCATGCAAGCTCCTTCGGGTGAAATCCGCCCCCGGAAAAGGCCGGGGACCAACACAGATTACCCGCTCTCGCTGGCCGCGTCCATCACCAGCTGATCACTTTGGTTTTCGGCCCGCCGCAGGCAAGCGCCGAAGCGGGCGCGCAGTTGTTTCTAGCCGCCGCCCAGCGTTTCAATGGCATGTTCCACAGCGCTCGGCATGCGCGTTTCGAAGTCAATGATGCCGGCCCATTCTGGCCGGATAGCGATACGCACCATGGTCTTTATGAGCATGTCAACCTGCTGAAGCCATGCGTCACCCCCTTCCTGCCCCATGTACCGGTGGCAGTAGGCGGCGTACTCGGGGATAATTCCGTCATGCGTGGTCATGGCCGCCGTCCCTCTGATCAGAAGAACGTGGTACGGCATCTGATTGCTGTCAATGGTGAGCGCCACCTTCGGGTTAGCCCGCAGCGCTTTGAGCTTCGGTGCATCTGGCGGGCTTCCGATCACGAGGTCCGTACCATCCCAATGGAACCCAATCGGCACAGCACGCGGTGTCCCGTCCATCCAGACATAGGAGAGCCGCATCGGAAAAGGCGCTTGAAGCATCTCCTGCGCCACCGGGTCGTTAAGAAGTTCCAGGCTGCCTTGCTTGGTTCCCATCAGGTTCCTCCTCTGTGTTGACTCCGATCGTGCTTGTGTTTCAGGGGAGTACCGTACAAAAAGGCGCATGCAATATATTGCTCGATAATAGGTGAGAATCGAACAACGCGCAAGCAGTAGCGTCTGTGTGCCCGCACCTGCAGCGAGCATTGTTAGCGCAGGAAGCCGGCGATTCAGGCGCTGGGACTTACGCAAGGGGCTGAATCCCCTTGCCTGCGTTGAACCCGAGTTAAGGAATGTGGAAAAAGTGGGTAGCGCTTGCTCTGCCCAAAAGCAGTAACCTGCTGCCCGGCGCGGGGACTCCGAATATCAGACGAAAACAGACGCCCCGTGTGGAGCGTCTGTCTTGCCCGAGCGCAAACGGTCTGGCTTCTCAGGCCGCTATGTCTGCCAGCAGCCGGTCATGGCCTTCCTCGACTATCCGCAGGTATCCGCCAGAAACGGTTATGCGCGTCACCCCCCGCTTCACTTGCCCCTCTTTACGGCGTTTGGCAGGCAGTCGTCATCCGGGCGATTGCAGCATACGCGGTCGTCACCTGCACCAGGTTGGCCGAGCGAAGGGTCCAGTTCGGGTCGGGTTCGGTCGCATTGCCAACCGGTACGTTGCTCTTGTGGGCGGCGAAGCAGCCTGCGTAATAAACCTGTGTGCCGTTCGTGCGCTGGGCAACGACCACCGCGGGCAGCGAGGCGTAAACGTTGCCCGCTCCCGCGTCCGTCAGATACGGTACTGCGACGAGAGCGGTGGCGCTCGCCGTATCAGAGAATCCGGCCGTGAATTGGGCCAGCGTTTGGTTATGGGGTGGCGTCTCCCAGTAACTATAGGCGCGGCCATAGTCATGGAGCGTGATCGCGCTGTAGTACGAGCCGATTAGCGAGGCCGGGTCGGTGGTGGTGGTGAATGGGAAGGCATTCGGGTTCTGTTGCGCCCCAACCGCACCAACCAGCAGCAGTGATGAGACAATCAGCGCGAGAATCACCAGCGAACGCCGCATGAGAAACCTCCATTTGTGGCAAGCAACTGCCATAAGCATAACGGCGGGGTGTTCTATCACCGTTATATCCCGATGAGCGGCAGGTAAGCACCAGGTGGCGGGTGCTACGGGCGCAATCGGAACGGGCAGGACGCCCAATCGAGCGTCCTGCCCGTTGTGTAACGCTGAATGCTATTGCGCCGCATCGGTCACCAACTGGTCAATGCTATCCTCGACCCACAACAGGCCAACTGGCGCGTTCGCGTCACCGCCGTAGCGCGTGATCTGCTTGAACTGATCGGCGCTCTGCAGGGACGTGATCACCGTCGGCTGATCGGTGATGACCATCTGATCATAGGCGTCCTGCCAGCCGAAATAGCCAGTCGCCTGTGCCCGCTGTATCACGCTCTCGACCGCGAGGGGGTCGGTATGCAGCTCATAGACCCCGATGCGCTCGACGTTGGCGATGCCGGTGTAGACCAGCGTGCCGTCAGCGAAGGCGGCCACGTTGTAGGTGGGGCAGAAGCCGAAGCACGGCGTGCGTTCAAGGGTGATGACGGGCGGGTCCATACCAACGCTGGTGATTCCGGGCTGTGCGCCCGTCCACTGCGCGGTGTTCGCCATGATGTCAATCCAGTTTTCGAGGAACGGCAGCAGCAGCGGCGCGCTGCCATCCCCGCCATAGCGCTCGATACGGTGCGTTTCGCCATCCCGGGTGACCGAGCTGATGACGCTCGGCAGGTCGGTCACGTACATATCCGTGTAGGATTCGTCCCACTCGAAGTATCCCGCATCGGCGAAGGCTTCCACCGCCATTTGCACAGTCGCGGGGTCAATCTGGCTGGTCTGTTCGCCGGTCACATCCACGTACCGTTCGCCCTGATAAACCACCGTGCCATCGTCGTAAATCGTAACGGAGTAGATCGGGCACGAGCCGAAGCAGGCGGTGCGTTCAAGCGTCAGCGCGGGCTTTGCGCTCGCGTCCTGGGCGCTGACCGCCACAGCGCCGAGCAGCAGTGCCAGCCCAATGCTCACGAGTTTCAGGTATCGCATGTGATTACTCTCCTTGTCCACACACTCCTGACGCTGTGGAGCGGCAAAAGGTTCCATATGAGGCGAGCACAAGGACGGAGTACACCGAAACCGTCACCGTTGCGCGCGTCGTTTCGTTTGGTGGATTACTTCCGCTTGATATACCACAGGCAAACCGCCGCCTGGGCGTGCGTCCACGATCCGGCTAACGTGGGCCGAGCAGGCTTCGAACTGACGACACGGGGCTACGATACCCATGCTCAATCATCGTGTTCAGGTATTTGTCAGCGTTTGCGAGCGCTAGTGTCTCCCGTTCAACGAGCGCAGAATTACTGAGCACAGTGTTATCAACAGGAACGCGCATCAGGTATTGGAAGCGATTTGACGCGCCGTCTTCACCTCGTCTATCGCGTCCTCAATCGTTGCTGGCCCAATTTGGATCGGAACGCCCAACCGGCCAAATCGCTCCATGAGTTCGTAACGCGACAGGCCAAGCTGTTCAGCCGCTTTCGACAGGCTGATCTGCTTATCGAGATACAGCCGCAGAATATCCCCCATCTCGTCAGTGTCTTTGCTCGTGGCGGGCTGGAAAGCATACGCAGCGACGGCGCGCAGAAGGCGATAGTCGAGCGCATCGAGGAGCACGATCTGTTCTTCGCCATAGCTCTGCACGACCATCATTTGGCCCTGCCGCACCTGCTCGACAATCTCGCGCGTATTACGCGCCAACTCGGTTCTGGAAATCACAGCGCCCATAGGTCGGTTCCTCACACGGCTTATGTGCAGGATACGCAGTTTACGTAATTTACGCAATACTCTGTCGGATTTTGCCGGAGTTGGATGAGGCAACAAAAAACGACGCCGTTACGGGCGTCGTTTCGTGTCTGGTGGACCTGAGGGGATTCGAACCCCTGACCTCTACAGTGCGATTGTAGCGCTCTCCCAGCTGAGCTACAGGCCCGAATGTGCGCGCATTCTAGGCGCGTGCGGGGCTAGTGTCAAGGTGAGACGCCTGCCCGCGCAGGGCTGCTGCAAAGTCAGGCACGAAGCCCCAACAAGGTGGCTTCAGCCCGTTACTTGAAGCGGCAGCCGACTTATGGTGACGAACAGACTTGCGTCCATCCAGTCCACCATACTTTCGCCCCAAACAGCCTAATCTGTCCTATGCTGCTGACTGTCCGCTTGCCTCACAGCGCATCCGTTGTCCGCAATTCTGTCCCGATGTCCCGTACTTTCTTCCCTCAAGTGTCTGTCCTGATGTTTAGATTCTGTCCGGTTGTCCCGATTGTAACAGGGTCACTAACTATCAGGCGCTTTTCTCCCCCTCTCCTCTTTTCGGAGAGAGGGTTGGGGGGTGAGGTTGCTGTTAGAGGCCGGGGGGTGAGGTTGCAGTTGGGCCGGTGGTGCGTACCCCCCGCGCCCGAATCGTGCCCGAATGGACTGCGCCCCGCTTTGCGACGCTGAATGCCAAGCGTTATACTGGCCGCCATTCGTATTTCCTGCGCGCGTCCGTCTGCGGGGCGCGGCGTGCAAGCACGCCTTGCAGAGTTCAGGAGTATCAAGTGACTGGGCTTGTCACCACCATCACCGAAACGATGCGCTACAAGGGCGCCATCGGCCAGTGGAGTTGGGTGCTCCATCGCATTTCTGGCCTGGGTGTCGTTCTCTTCATCACCCTGCACATCGTGGATACCTCGTGGGCGCTCTTCTACCCCGAACTCTACGTCCACGCCATCGCCAGCTACCAAACGCCACTCTTCACCATTGGCGAGTTCTTCCTGGTGGCCTGCGTGGTCTATCACGCCTACAACGGCATTCGCGTCATTGTGATGGACTTCCGCCCCAAGCTGTGGCGCAATCAGCGCAAAGCCGCCTACTGGGTGCTGGGCCTGACGGCCATCACCCTCATCCCCGTCTTCATCCTCATGTTTGGCCATGTGCTGAACTTCTACCGCGAAAGCAGCCCGCTGCTGGGGTTGGGCGAGGTGATTTCGGCGCAGCTTCCCTTCGTCGCCGGTATCGCCGTCGCCATGATCGCGGCGCTCCTCTTCTCGGGCCTCATCGGGCTGTTCGTGCGCGAACCAAAGCAACGCCGCCGTCAGCGCAGCAACACCGAGCGCTTCTGGTGGTCGTTCATGCGCATCAGCGGCCTGCTGATCGTGCCGCTGGTTTTCGGCCACCTGGCCATGATGCACGTGCTGCAGGGCGTCTTCGACCTCACGGCGCAGGGCTCGACCATTGTCGGCGCGCCGGGTGCGATCAACACCACCGGTACGGCCGTCGAGTTCGTGGCCACCCGCTGGAACTTCTTCGTGGCCGGCGTCGCTATCTGGCGCGTCTATGACTTCCTGCTGCTTACGCTCGTTGTGCTGCACGGCTTCAACGGCCTGCGCTACGTCCTCACCGACTACACGATGTTCAGCCCGCTGCTGCGCCGCGCTTCGGTTTATCTCTCGGTGATCGGCGCGGTCGTGCTGCTCGTTCTGGGCGGCGCGGCGCTGATGGGCACCATCCCGCAGTCTTCGATTGACGCGGCCGAACAAGCGACCCAGCATCTGATTGAGCAGGCCGGTTTGACGCCCGTAGAAGAAGGCGCGCCCGCCGCTGAAGCGACGACTTCGCCCTGACCCGCCACAGCCAGCCTGTGAGACCTGAGGAATGCAATGAAGACTCATCAGTTTGACGCAGTGATCGTCGGCGCGGGCGGTGCGGGCCTGATGGCAGCGCTATACGCCACCAAGGGCGGCGCCAACGTGGCCGTCGTCAGCAAGCTCTATCCCACGCGCAGCCATACCGGCACGGCCCAGGGCGGCATCGGCGCGGCGCTCGGCAATCTGGAAGAAGACCATCCGATCTGGCATGCCTACGACACCGTCAAGGGTGGCGACTATCTGGCCGACCAGAACGCGGCGCTCGTCCTCGCTCAGGAAGCGATTGACGCCGTCATCGAGCT
>JAEURB010000231.1 GCA_016788435.1 Anaerolineae bacterium
CGACATTTCAGAGGCCAGCTCGCCGTTGATGGCGTGGAAGATGTCGCCGTTATGGACGCCGGCCGACTTGGCCGGAGACCCGTCAAGGACCGACACCACCTGAACTTCGCCCGTGTCTTCGAGCGTGCGGATGACGACGCCAATGCCTTGAATCTCGCCTTCGAATTCTTCGTTGGCCATGGCGAAGTCTTCCGGCGTCATGTAGCCGGAGAACGGATCGTCGAGCGTGTCCAGCATTCCGGTGAGCGCGCCTTCAAGCGCGACGTTGGGATCAACCGGATTGATGCCCTGCGACTGCATCAGGTTGTACACTTCGCTGATGATGCCCACCACGTCTGGGTCGGGGCTTTGCGCCGACGTTACCGAGTGCAGATTACCCGCGAGAAAGCCCACCGAGAGCAGGCCAGCTATCGCGATGGTCGTTCCGATTGTGCGTTTGATGCGGCCCGAAAGCGGTGGCATCGCTTACTCCCTGGTTCACGATCAGGCGTGCATTATAGTGTACACAGCTTCATCAGAAATGAGGGGACGATATGAGCCGCGATAGTATCGAAGCGGTTTTGTTCGGGGCCGCGATTGGCGATGCGCTGGGCTGGCCGGTCGAGTTCTCGGCGCTCGGCGAAATCAAGGAGAAGTACGGCCCGCAGGGTATTCAGGAACTTCCTGACCCCGCGCACGTCACCGATGACACGCAGATGACGATGGCGCTGGCCGAGGGGTTGCTGGATGCCGGCGTAGAGGCGGACCTCGACGCGCAGATGAACGCGGTGGGGCAGCGCTTTGTTGCCTGGCTGCGCCGGCAGAGCGACCCGGACTATTCACGCGCGCCGGGCGTGGCCAGTATGAAAGGCAGCTCACGCTTCGAGCAAGGCATACCCTGGCGCGAATCCGGCGGGCTGGATTCCAAGGGCTGCGGCGCCGCCATGCGCGTGGCGGCGGTTGGCTACCTCTACCAACACGACCCTGCGCGGCTGAAAGAGGTGGCAGCCTCGACCGCCATGATCACCCACCGTCACCCGACTGCGGTTGCATCGGCAGTCGGCGCGGCATGGGCGGTGAAGCTCGCGCTTGATGGCACGCCGGTTGGCCGCTTGCTGCATAACGTGCACGAGGCAACGCTGGGTATGAGCGATGAGTTCAGCGACACGCTGCTGCGGGTGGGGCAGGTGGGCGGGCTGGCCGATGAGGAAGCGGCAATCCGGCATATCGGCGCAGGCTGGGTGGGTGATCAGGCCGTTGCACTGGCTATCTACTGCGTGATTCGCTATCCCAACGACTACGCGGGCTGCATACGGCGCGGCGCGAACCTGACCGGGGACAGCGATTCGGTCGCCAGCATCGCCGGCGGTATCTCGGCGGCCTATCTGGGGCTGGAGGCCATTCCGGCCGGTTGGCGAAATCAGGTGGAAAGCGCGGAAGAACTTGCGAATCTGAGCGCACGTTTGGCCGCGGCCCGGCGTTGACGCCACGGCCATTCGCGTTACACTACAGGCACAATTGAATGATTTCCCAGGGGTGTCCGCGTCAAGCGGGCTGAGAGGTTGCGTAG
>JAEURB010000244.1 GCA_016788435.1 Anaerolineae bacterium
CGGCCAGCGGCATAAGCGACCGCTAGCCCGCGCACCGTGATGATGGCGGGCCGAACGGAATCGGGCGACGTTGGCGTTTCGATGGTGCGTTCCTGCACGAGGGGCGACCTTTGACCGGGGCGACTCAACTGCCAGCCAGCGCGCCCACGATCCGCTGGGCATTATAGCGCATCAGGTCGAGGTAGGTGGGCGCGGGGCCTTCGGGGCCGCTGAGCGCCTCGATATACAGATCGCTCACTACCTGAATACCGGCATCCTGAGCCAGCGTTTCGGCCAGCGCGGTATTGGCCGTCACTTCGACGAAAATGACCGGTACGCCCTGCGCCCGTACCAGCGCGATGATGCTGGCCAGCGTTTGCGGGTCAATCTCGGCCTGACTGGTTCCGCCAGGCAGCACGGCCGCGACCTGTTCAAAACCATAGCGCACGGCAAAGTACTGCATGTTCTCGTGATTGGTGAGCAGGCGGCGCTTTTCAGGCGACAGCGAAGCCACTAATGCGCCGATTTCAGCGTCAAGGGCCTGCAGCTCATCGGCATAGAGCGATGCGTTCTCGTGGTAAGCGTCCGCATTCGCCGGGTCGGCGGCGGCCAGCGCATCGGCGATGTTCTGCGTCCAGACGATGACGTTGAGCGGACTCATCCAGGTATGCGGATCGCAGTCGGTACGGTGAGGCTCATCACCGGTGTGATCCCCAGACGCCGCCGCGTCGTCGTGGCTGTGCTCAGTGCATTCGACGGTCGAGCCGAGGATGCCGATGGGATCAGCAGCCCCATCCGGCGTTTCGCCACCCGCCAGCGCCAGAATAGCCACGCCATCGTTGACGGCCACCACCGGCACACCCGCCCCGGCGTTATCGAGCAGCCGCTGGATGAATCCTTCATAGCCCGCCCCGACCGTGAATAGCAGGTCAGCACGCGACAGGCGCAGGGCGTCATCGGCTGTTGGTTCGTACGCATGCGCGTCGGTATCGGCCGGGACCAATGCCTCGACGCTGGCGCGGTCACCCGCGACCCGTGCCACCACATCGGCCAGCAGCGAGGTCGTCGCCATTACCTGCAAAGGCTCGCTCTGCGCGGTCACGCTTGCCCCGATGCTCAGAACCAGCGCGACCCCCACCATCCACCCACACAGTATCCGCATGGCGCACTCCTTACTGATACTTCGTCTCAGTACTATAGGAGCGAATGAGGCGGGCTGTCAAGGCACGGACGCAAGCGGGAAAAGAAAGCGCGGGGCGCTCCTTAACGGGAGCGCCCCACCGTCCAGCGGAGTCGGGTTCGATCAGCGAATGGGCAGTGCGAGACGTTCGCCTCTGATCGTTATCCATGGCGCGGCGATCCAGCCGACGCGGCCATCTTCGAGGCGAATCTGATACCAGCGATCAGTACCAGCCTGTACGGTTCGGCCGATTACGGAGGCCTGCCCGCCCCACGGAATCTGGCCGATGACCGGAGCGCGCTCGCTCGGCCGGGTACGGATGTTCATCTGGGCGCGCGTGGTGGCGGTCACGCCCCGGTCGGGCGCACCGTCAATCTGGTCGAAGATGCTGCCCGCCAGCGGGAGCGTCAACGGGTCTACGCTCGTTTGCAGGAAGCGGCCCGAAGCCCAGCCGATACGGTCGCCCACCTGCAACTGATACCAGTTGAAGATGCCCTCGTCCTCGTTGCGGGCCAGCACCGGGTACGACGCGCCGCCCGGCAGTGTGGTGATGAACGATGCACCGAGGAAGGGGCCGGTTCGCAGCGCCAGCCCCTTCGGGCCGGATACGGTGGCAATCGGGCCGGTGTAGCCGGGCGTGGCGAACTGCGTGCCAAACGGCGTGAACATCGGCACGGGGCCGCTGGTGGGGATCGCCGTCGGGCCGCCGATCTGCTGCCACTGCACCTGCACGGCCGCCTGGTCAATGCCCTCGAAGTACTCGACGACGAGGTTGTGGATGCCCGGGTTGAGCTGTACCTGAACCCGGTCGGTGGTCAGGGGCCGGCCGATGAAGCGGTCGAGCACCAGCACGTTATCAATCAGGAGCCGGATGCCGTCGTCGCTGGTGAGGACGAACTCATACGTGCCGCCGGCGAAATTCTGGGCGGACGAGAAGCGCGCCGAGAATTGATCGGGCGGGATGGACGGGCTGGGCGAGCCGATGCCCCAGTTGAAGTTGACGCCGTTCGGCGCGGCCTCGGTGATCACGGGCGTGCCGGCCAGCGAGGGGTTGTTGAAGTACTGCGCTGTCCAATTCGTCCCGAAGTCGGCCAGCACCGTGACGGCCCCGATTGCCAGCGCAAGCAGAGTCACCAGGGTCACGGTCCACACAAGCGCGCGGTGTTTCACCTTGTTCCTCCTCTGGGTGGCCAATCAGCGCGATCCACAGGCGTCCTCACTTCGCAGCCCGGCAAGCCTACGAGGGCCAAACTTCCGGGTGGACACAGAAAAGATCACGCTTCCCACATCATCTATCATCCGAATTATAACGTAATCTGGCCACGCGCCACACGAGAACCGCGCAATACTCTGTCAAGATGGTCAAACAGGCCCTGAGATGCAACCTTTCTGGCCTGGTCGTCGTACTATCCTTAGAAGCTAGCAAACGGTATGAAGTTGAGGAGTGAAGGCATCATGGCAGAGGAAAAAGACAAGCGCGCACCGGAAAGTGAACCTGAGCGCCCATTCACCGACCAGCTTGAAGTGGCCGGCGAGGAGTTGGTCGAGCGCGTCAAGGAACTGGTGAAGCAGGGCAACATCCGCAAGCTGATCATCAAGAGCGCCGATGGACGGATTCTGCTCCAACTGCCGCTCACGCTCGGCGTGGTGGTTAGCGGCGGCCTGTTGTTCTTCTACCCGATTCTGGCCATGCTCACCGCCATCGGCGGGCTGGTCGCACGGGTGCACATCGAAATCGTGCGCGAAGAAGAGGGCGATGTTGTTACCGAGATGGACCTCGACTCGCAGGACGTGACGCGCAAGGCTGAGGAATTCGTCAACGATGTCAGCAAGCGGCTGGAGCGCGCGGGCAAGCCGGCCAGCAGCGCATCCACGGCCGGCAAGCAGAAAATTGACCTCGACGACGCCGAAGAGACCGACAACAACCTTCAGGCGTAAGCCATCCGTTTTCACACATTCGGCAAGCCCTCCCTGCGAGGGCTTGTTGATTCTGCGTTCCGGCACGCTGACGGCGCAGATCACGAGGATCGGCCCTGTCTCAAGGTTCATTCGGGGCCGGAAGCCGCTATGCTATACTGCAAGAGAACGGAACGCCTGTTTGCACCGGGAGATGGGCTGGTTTGGCCAAGTCACGCACAGAACAACTTGTCGCGCGGTTGCGCGATCTGCAGGCCAGTTCGGGCGAGGTCGAAGCGGCGGCTATCGTCAGCGTAGACGGGCTGAGCATCGCGTCGTCGCTGCCTATGGGCACTGAGGAAGACCGCGTCAGCGCCATGTCGGCCGCCATGCTTTCGCTTGGCGAGCGCATCGCCCACGAACTGGGACGCGGCGCGCTGCAGCAAGTGTTCGTCAAAGGCGAAAGCGGCTACGTCATCCTCACCGCGGTGGGCGATGAAGCCGTATTGACGGTGCTGGCCCGCAAGGAAGCCAAGCTCGGCCTGATCTTCCTCGATCTGGCGCGCACCGTGCAGGACCTCAAGATGCTGATCTAAGAGAGAAGCTGAAAGTTGAACGTTCAAAGTTGAAAGCCAAAAGCGCGATTGCTGCGGCTGGGTCTCTCTGAACCGGGTTGTTGTCATGTCTCTCCTTTTAACTTTCGACTTTGAAGTTTCAACCTTGGTTGGGAGCTTTCCGTCATCGTGACCGAACAGCCAGCGCAGATCGGGGAGCAACTCAGCGGGCTTACCTATCCCAACCGCTTCGGGCGCGCCCTGCTGCTTGCCCTGCTCGAAGTGGTGGGCGACCACGGCTTTTCGCAGTTGATGGAGCGCTTGGGCTTACCCTACGACCGCGCCCAACTGCCGCCGGACGATATGGAACGAGGCTTCGATTTCGCCGTGCTGGCGGCGCTCAATCAGGCGCTGGATGACGCTTACGGCGCGCGTGGTGGCCGCGGAATGGCCATCCGCGCCGGCCGCGCCTGGCTGGTGAAAGGCCTCAACCGCTTCGGCGCGCTCTCCGGTATTGACGACCCCGCCTTTCGCACCCTGCCCGCCGACGAGCGCGTGCGCATTGCGCTCAAGGCGCTGGCCAGCATCTTCACTCATTTCACCGACCAGAACACCGAGTTGGAAGACACCCCCACCCGCTTCCATTTCATCGTCGAAATCAGCCCGCTGGCCTGGGGCATCAGCGCCGACAAGCCGGTCTGCCAGGCGCTGGTGGGTTTGCTACAGGAAACGGCGCGCTGGGCGGCCAACGGCCGCGAGTACGTCGTCCGCGAAGTGGAGTGCCGGGCAGCAGGGGGTTCGCGCTGTGTGCTGGCGGTCAGCAAGCAGGCCGGGGACTAAGCCGCCGATGGATGACGACGCTCCGCGCATCCTGATTGTCGAGGACGACGCTGAACTGGCCGAACTGCTCACCGCCTCGCTCAACGCGCACGGCTACGAAGCGGTGGCGGCCAGCACCGGCGCCGAAGCTATCAAGCTGACCAGCGATGAAGACTTCCAGCTTGTCGTCCTCGATATTCTGCTCCCCGACACCACGGGCTACGACCTGTGCAACCGCCTGCGCGGGCAGCGCCGCACGCAGGAATGGCCGATTCTGTTTCTGACCGAGAAGCGCGGCCGCGATGACCGCCTGCACGGCCTTGAGCTGGGCGTCGTGGACTACATCACCAAGCCGTTTGATATGACCGAGCTGCGCCTGCGCATTCGCAACGCGCTGCAGCGGGCGAGCCAGCATTCGACGATGAATGCCGTCACTGAACTGCCCGATGCGCCGCTGGTCGCGGTTCGGCTGGCGGCCCTGGCCGAACGGGCCGAACCCTGGGCACTGATCGTTATTGCGGCCGACGGCATGGACGGCCTGCGCGAAAGCCACGGCTTCATGGCGGCCGACGAATTGATGCGCGCGCTGGCCATGATCGCGCAGGGGGCGCTGCGCGATTTGGGTGGGCGCGGTGACTTTGCCGGCCACTACGACGCGACGACGCTGCTCGTTTTCACTGTACCCGAGCGTGCAACGGCGCTCCGCGCACGGTTGGCCGAACGCACGGCGCGCACCCTGTCTGGCCTTTACCAGCCGCTGGAAGGCCAAACCAGCCCGGCCCCGCGCATCCAAACCGAGTTGTTCACGGGCGAGTTCGAAACGGCCGAGGCACTCCAATCCGCCCTCACCAGCAAGCGCCGGGAACTCGGCACACCCGTCTCGTAGGGCGCGTCTGCAAAGGCCCTCACCCCGTAAGAAACCTCACCCCCGGCCCCTCTCCGCACGCGGAGAGGGGAGAAAGATCGCGCCGTGAATGCCCCCTCTTCGTGGGGAGCATGGGCCGAAAAGCGAGGTTCGCTAGTACACCCGCCCGCCCAAGGCCGCCGGGCGTGAAGGCACGAGCAGCGACAGCTGGCCATCCTCACCCGGCACGCCGAGGATCAGGCATTCCGACAGGAAACCGGCGATGTTGCGCGGCGGCAGATTGACGACCCCGATCACCTGGCGGCCAATCAACTCATCCTTCGCGTAATTGGTGGCCTGCACCGACGACCAGCGTTCGCCCACATCCGGGCCGAAGTCAACAAGCACCTTGTAGGCGGGGTTGCTGGCGCGCGGGAAGTCCTGCACCTCGACGATCTCCCCGGTACGCATGTCCAGCTTCAGGAAGTCGTCGTAGGCGGCTGGTTCGCTCATCCCGCCGCCCCCGCCCGCTTCAGCGCCACGTCCATCCGTTCGAGCGCCTCCATCAGCACGGCGCGGCTGGTGCCATAGTTCAGGCGCACGCGGCCTTCGCCGCCCTTACCGTACGATGGGCCGTCCGACAATGCGACGCGGGCCTGCTTGAGGAAGAAGTCATACGGCGATGCGGGCAAATCTACGCCACGGAAGTCGAGATAGGCCAGGTAGGTGGCTTCTGGTTTAGTGATTTGTACACCCGGCCAATTGGCGCGGACGAAGGCCAGCAGCGCGTTACGGTTGCCAGTCAGGTAAGCGAGTACCTCGGCCAGCCAGCCTTCACACTGCGTGTAGGCGGCCAGCGCGCCCGGAAAGCCGACCGACGAGGCATGCACGCCCAAATGGTGCGACGACTGAATGAATTGTTCGCGCAGCTCGCGGTTGGAGATCAGCGCCGCTGCCACCTGCAGGCCGGGCACGTTAAAGGCCTTGCTGGGCGCAACCAGCGTGATCGTGCGTGCCGCGATTTCCGGGCCGAGCGAGGCGATGCTGATGTGCGCGCCTTCCGGGTGCAGCAGGTCGGCATGGATCTCATCGGAGCAAAGGAGCAAGTTGTGGCGCAGGCAGAACTCGGCGATCCGCTCAAGTTCGGCGCGGGTGAAGGTGCGCCCGACTGGATTGTGCGGGTTGCAGAGCAGGAAGACCGACGTTTCAGGCGTGACGGCCGCTTCGAGCGCGTCGAAGTCCAGTTCGTAGTACAGCCAGCCATCGCGCAGGGTGGACGGCAGCTCCACCTCAATGGCGGGGCGCTGGAAATTGGCCGCCGCGTAAATGAAGTGCTGATAAACCGGCGTGGGGATAAGGACCGGGCTGCCGGGCGCGCCGTAAGTGCGAGTGACGACGTTCAGGCTGAACACTAGGCCGGGCTGGAGAAGGACGTCATCGGGCTGGGTGGGCAGCGCATAGCGGCTAGCCATGCGGGCGGCGATCACCTCGCGCAGGGCCGGGGCGTCCATCTCGTAACCGAACTGGCCGCTGGCCGCCCGCGCCTTCATCGCCTCGGTCACGGGTTCAGGGGCGGGGAAATCCATATCTGCCACCCACAGCGGCAGTACATCGGCATCGTAGGCGTCCCATTTCACGCTCAGACCACGGCGCGGCGGGAAGGTATCAAAACGAGAGGTCATTCCAGTCTCCTGAATCCATGCGCGCTACCCGCTGCGAAAGAGATCGGCCGGGCACCTGTCAAGCTTAACGCAAGCTACCCCGGTGAGGGGAGTCAGCGGCGCTAAGGCCGCGGGGCTGTTGCAAAGTCAATTGCCGTAGCCGCGCGTAAACCCGGCCCTGGCAGGGGTAGGTTTTCCATGCAGGGTAGCGTCTCCGCCTTCATGCACCCCCCCCGGCCCCTCTCAATCGAAACCTCGCCCCCAACCCCCCCTCCGAAAAGAGTAGAGGGGGAGAAAAGCGCCAGGCAGTTAGTGAGCCTGTTACAATCCGGACGGGCGGACAGATTCGAAAGAGCCGGACAGGCGCTTGAGAGAAGAACGTTCCGGACATCCGGACAGAATGCCGGACAACTGGTGCATCTCATCGCAGGCCGGTACCGATCCAGCATAGCTCAGGTGCGCGGTTGGCAGGGGAACACCGGGTAGATCGGAGTGTCATAACGCGGCAGCGGCACGCGGGGCAACGGGTGATAGACGGGTGTTGTGAGACAGCCGCACGATGAATATGCCGGCCATCTAATTGGTACAGCTTCGGCGGGGTCGCGGGCCGGCACCGCCATCATTTTCATTACCGCGGTGCTGGTGAAGTTCTAGGGAACCCCTTAGAACGGCAGTTCCGCCTGCCCCGGCTCGGCCGACGTCCCGGCCTGCTGTTTGTAAGCCGCTGCATCGGACAGCAGTTCGCGCGCGCTTTGGTAACCCGGCTCGTTGACGGTGCCGAGCATGGCCGCCAGTTCTTCAACGCGCTGCTCGTAGCCTTCCAGCGGCACGATTTCGGTGCGCGTGCGGCCGCCATTGACCTGCTTGAGCACCCGATAGTGCCGGTCGGCGTAGCCCGCCAGTTGGGCCAGATGGGTGACCACCATCACCTGATGGTCGCCGGTTAAGCCCCAGAGCTTTTCGCCAACGACACTACCCACGCGCCCGCCGATGCCCTGGTCAATTTCGTCGAAGATCAAGGTCGGCGTTTGGTCGGCGCGGGTGAGGACGCGCTTGAGGGCCAGCATGATGCGGGCCGCCTCACCGCCGGATGCGACGCGGGCCAGCGGGCGGAGCGGTTCGCCGGGGTTGGCGCTCATCAGAAATTCGACGTCATCAATGCCCGTCTCGTCGAAGGCCAGCCGCTGGCCGCCGACATAGGCGCCGCCGGGGTCTTCGTGGTGGACGATCTGCACCTCAAAGCGGGCGCTGGCCATGCGCAGGTCGGCCAGTTCAGCGATGATGCTTTTGGCAAGCTGCTGCGCGGCGTTGTGACGTGCGCGGCTGATGCGCTCGCCCAATTCACCCACGTGGCGCAGCAAGCGGTCTTCTTCGGCCGCCAGTTCGAGCAGCCGTTCCTCGCTGTGTTCGAGCGCGGTCAGCTCGGCGCGGGCTGTTTCGGCATAAGCGAGCACTTCGGCGATGCCGAGGACATTATAGCGGCGCTTGAGCGAGGCGATGAGTTCCAGCCGTTCCTGCGCCTCGTCGAGCCGTTCCGGGTTGTACTCGATGTGGGCGAGGTAACGGTGCAGCGCGGTGGCGAGATCTTCGATCTGCTCGGCGGCCAACTGGGCTTGTGCCAGCGAAGGCGCGAGGCCGGGGTCAATCCGCGCCAGCTTGTCGAGCAGGGCGCAGGCTTGCAGCAATTGATCAACTGCGCCAGCCTGTTCGGGAAGCTCCTCGTCGCCCGACAGCAGATGTACGGCATCGGCCGACAGACGCGCCAGTTGTTCGCTGTTGCCGAGCCGGTTGCGTTCGGCCAGCAGCGCCTCATCCTCGCCGGGGGCAAGCGCCGCCGTTTCAATCTCCTCGATCTCGTGCGCCAGGCGTTCGGCCCGCCGCTTCATCTGCGCCTCGTCCTGCTGCAGACGGGCCATTTCGCGCCGCGCCGCCGCCAGCTTATGGACGAGGGCGGCCAGCGCTGCCCGCGCTTCCATCAACTCGGCGTAGCGGTCAAGCAAGTCAATGTGTGAGGCCGGTTTGAGCAGGCTCAGATGCGCGCTCTGGCCGTGCACATCCACCAGCTTTTCGCCGATTTCGGCCAGCAGTTCGAGGTTGACGGTGACGCCGTTCAGCCGGGCGGACGAGCGCCCGTTGGCGCGGACCTCACGGCCGATGACCAACTCGTCGAGTGAGCCGGCGTCACCCAACTCCTCGCGTTCGAGGATGGGAAGAAGGGCTAACGCCGTGCGCCCGTCAATGACGAAGACGCCTTCGATGACGGCGCGTTCGGCCCCGGCGCGCACCATCGTCGGGTCTACGCGGCCGCCGAGCAGCAGTTCGACCGCGTCAATGACGATGGACTTGCCCGCGCCGGTCTCGCCGGTGATGACATTCAACCCCGGCGCGAAAGAGAGATCGAGCCGGTCAATGATGGCGAAATTCTGGATGCGAATTTCCTGCAGCATACGCGAATCTCTCGATGTGCAGCCCGTCAGCGAACGAGCCCAATTGTACCCAATCCCGCGCTTCTACCCCTCAGGCGCTGTCCCTCTACGCAGGCAACCCCACCCCTCAGTCCAATCTCCACTTCGGAAAGCGGATTAAGGGGCCGCCTAAAACTTCACCCGCAGGCGCACGTAGACCGCGCCGGCGATCATGGCCGCGAAGATCAGGGCCGGCCAGTCGCGGATGAGCGCCTGAAACAACGCTTCAAGGCTGGGGATGCGCCCGTTGACGGCAATGGCCACGCCAACGGCCATGCCGAGAACAGCGCCCAAAGCCGCGCCAGCCGCCGCGATTTCGCCCAGGTAGCGGCTGCGGCGGCGGCCCACCGCCCGGAACGCCAACTCCGCGACCAGCCCACCGGCGGGCAGACCGAGCAGCAGCAGGAAAATCAGCGGAATGGGCAGCAGCTTGACGAGGGCCAGCATCACGCCGGAAAGCAGCGCGCAGACCACGAACACGATCACGTTGTCGGCACGGCTGGCCTTGAGAAAGCGTTCCTGATGGCCGCGCACGCACTCGCGACAGCGGTAGCCGACCGGCGTCAGCACGGCGCACTCGGCGCACATGAGCCGCCCGCACTTGTTGCAGCGCAGGCTGGTTTCACGGTCAGGGTGAACGGCGCAGTAGGTGAGGCCGCCGTCAGCGGAGGGAAGTTGGTTCGCGTCAATCATCACAAGTCCTGACTGCAGTTAAAAGTTGAAAGTTGAAAGGCTGGACATGCCTTCGATGGAAGTGTTCGCTTTGGCGTATGAAGTGAATGCCAACAGCATTACCCTTTCAACTCTCAACTTTGAACCTTCAGCTCTCTTTTCTTCCACGTGATCAGCGTATTCGTCAGCACGCCGAACAGCAGGCCCCAGAACGGCGCGCCGACACCGAGCATGGTGAAGTTGGCCGCCGTGCAGAGCAGCGCCACCAGCCCGCCTTCGCGCCCGGCTTCGTCGGCCATGCTGCCCACCAGCGCGTTCATGATCGTACCCATCAGCGCCAGCCCGGTTATGGCCGCGATGAGCGCCGCAGGCATGCCCGTGAACAACCCGACCGCCGTCGCACCGAACAAGCCGAAGACCATATAGAACAGGCCAGTCGTCACGCCTGCGGCGTAGCGGCGGTCGGGGTCGGCCCCGGCTTCAGGGCTGGAGGCGATGGCCGCGGTGATGGCCGCCAGCGTCATACCATGCCCGCCGAAGGGCGCGATCAGTACTGAGCCGATACCCGTCAGCAGGAGTGCACCATTTACGGGGATTGAGTAGCCATACGAGCGCAGCACAGCCAGCCCCGGCGCATACTGCGAAGTGAGCGCCAGCGCCACCAGCGGCAGCGCCAGGCCGAGCAGCGCATTGACCGAGAAAACCGGCGTCGTCCAGAGCGGCGTGGTCAGTTCGAGCGACACGCCCTGCAAGTTGAGCGTGCCGTCGAGGGCGGCGATGACCATGCCGACGACCAGCGCGCCGATCAGCGGGGCCTTGAAACGCGCCCGGCGCAGCAGCATGAAGGTGACGAA
>JAEURB010000261.1 GCA_016788435.1 Anaerolineae bacterium
CGGCACTTCGTAGCACCGGCTGCCGGTTCGCGCCGGGTAAAAGCCAGTCCAGGGCAAACGCATCAAAATCTGCGACCAGTTCATGATGGCTCTCAAGGCGTGCGTAGGGGCGAACCTGCGTGTTCGCCCGGCGGGCTCTCAAGGCGTGCGTAGGGGCGAACCTGCGTGTTCGCCCGGTGGGCAGACACATAGGTCTGCCCCTACAACCACGTTTGTGAACCATCGTGATCCAATGCGTTGTTTTTATGCGTTTGCCCTGACTGGCAGCTTCACCCCTCTTCGCGGAAAGCGCCCGGCGCGGTATACTGGCGCACCCGGCGTGAGCGTGCATAGTCTTACAGGACGGTTGTTTTGAACCTGGCTCCACATGTTGCTTCCCTCACCATTTATCCGGTCAAGTCCTGCGCGGGGATTAGCCTCGATCAGGTGACGATTGGCCGCACCGGGCCAGAGCTTGACCGGCGTTGGATGATCGTGGCCGACGATGACGGCGAGATGCTGGCGGTCACGCAGCGCGAGATGCCGAAGCTGGCGCTGGCGCAGCCGTCCATCAACGGCGGCGAGTTGATCGTGCGCGCGCCCGGCATGAGCGCCCTGCGCCTGCCGATCGAAGATGACCGGCCAGCGAACCGTTCGGTTCTGCTGCGGGCCGATGCGCTGCAGGTGATTGACGAAGGGTTGGAAGCCGCTGAAAGGTTCGGCGACCTGCTGGAGGCCGAAGTGCGGCTGGTACGCCTGCCCGAAGCGGCCGGCCGCCTCGTCAGCCCGAAGTACGCGCCCGAAGCAGCCTACACCAGCCTGACCGACGGCTATCCGGTGCTGCTGCTGTCGAGCGCTTCGCTTGATGACCTGAACCGCCGGCTGTACGAGCAGGGCAAGCCGGCCATCGAAATGCGCCGCTTCCGCCCCACTATCGTCGTCAGCGGCGTGCCCGCCTATGCCGAGGATGAATGGCGGCGCATCCGGCTGGGGGAAATCCCGTTCGATGTGGTCAAGCCGTGCGCCCGCTGCGTGATGACGACGGTTGACCCCGCGCGCGGCGAAGTGGTTGACCCGCACGAACCGCTGGCGACCCTCGCCACTTACCGCCGCGTCGAAGGCAAGGTGATGTTCGCCCAGAACCTGGTTCACCGCGCGACGGGCGTGCTGCGCGTGGGCGATGAGCTGACGGTGGTGGAGTAACCGGGCGCGCCGCTCGCGGGGACAACCGCCACGTTCGAACGCTTTCCGCCGCCATCCGGGCGATTATTGCGCAGCACATGACTTTGTGTAATACGTATCGTTACTTTTCTAATCTACCTGCTCTTGCGTTGGGCAATTCCGATGATACATTAGGCGGCATTGCGGAGGTGGCCAACCAGGCGAGGATTTTACGGCGCTGGCCGGGCGGCCTCAGTATCCGGCACTTTCGTTCGGGTGATTACTTCGGGAACAGCGCCACCGGAATGTGGCAGAGGACAGATCATGGGAAATCAGCTTGGCCGTCGTGAGTTTCTGAAAATGGC
>JAEURB010000301.1 GCA_016788435.1 Anaerolineae bacterium
CGAAGCAGGTCACGGAGCTGGAGAGCGCCATCTGGCCCCATATGCGCGAGCGCTTCCATCAACGAGTCGCCATCGTGCAAGTCCATCATCGAGGCCAGCATTTGGCGGCCGGAAGCGGTGAGGTGGATTGGGACGCGGCGGCGGTCGGCCGGGTCTTTCCGGCGCTCGACCATGCCGCGCGCTTCCAGTGCATCCACGACGGGAACCAGGGTGGACGGGTCCATCATCATCAGCTTGCTCGCCTCGCTGATCGTTTGCGGCCCGGACAGGGTTGTTCGCATCAAGCCCAGTTGAACGGGGGTGATGGCATGGCCGCTTTTTGCCAACCGATCCTGCATGGCACGGCCGATGGTTTTTGTGACGGCGGCCACCAGGAAGCGCAATTCCAGCGTCGTTTGACGCAGATCATAGTCTTCGTGTGTCAATGATTGGTCTCCAAATCATTTGAACGCCAACAGCTTACGCCCGGCATGATATACTGTCAAGCGGTGATGCATTAGAAGCCCATCGGGGAGTGGGGCACGGTTCTGGGCGAAGCAGCGCGGGAGGGCCGCGGGTGAAATCTATTGTCGAGGTGTTGATCGAACGGCTAGGCCAGCCCGAACGCGGGCGTGCGATTGCGGCGGCGGCGGCGCTTGGCCGTTTCGGTGGGCCGGAAGCCTGCACCGCGCTGGGCGATGCGCTGGCCACCCATGC
This sequence comes from Anaerolineae bacterium, assembly GCA_016788435.1. GTDB lineage: Bacteria > Chloroflexota > Anaerolineae > Aggregatilineales > Phototrophicaceae > Flexifilum. The sequence goes on from JAEURB010000301.1 coordinate 697, forward strand.
CGACAGCGCCGTACGCAGCGCATGCGCCGATGCCCTCGGCCGGATGGGCGGCCGGGACGCCGCCTGCGCGCTGGTGCGCGTGCTGGGCGACCGCGACCGGGTAGTTTGGCAGTCGGCGGCGGAAGCCCTGATGGGACTGGATGATGACGCCATGCCAGCCGTGGTTTCGCTCTTTCAGAGCCGGGAGCAGCGGGAACGGCGGGCGGCGCTCAGCGGGCTGCTTTGGCTCACGGTAGAGCACGACGAATCTGAGGTTTCGATGAGCGATGATGTGAATTACACGGTATGGGGTTGGTGGAACTAGCTCTGTCAAGTATCCTTTCGAGTATGGTTCCGGTTTGGTGAAGAAGGAGGCACAACCCATGCCAACTCGAATTGCGGAAGCGACCTGGCAAGGCACTCTTAAGGAAGGCAGCGGCTCGGTCAAGCTGGGCAGCGGGGCCTACGAAGGCCCGTTCTCCTACGTGTCGCGCTTTGAAACAGGCTCTGGCACCAATCCCGAAGAGCTGCTGGGCGCGGCCGAAGCAGGCTGCTTCACAATGGCGCTCAACCTTCGCCTGTTCCAGAACGGTTTCACGCCCAATCACATTCACACGACTGCCCACGTGCAGATGGACAAGACCGAGGCGGGCAATACCATCGTCAATATTCACCTCGTAGTCGAGGGCAGTGTACCCGGTATCAGCGCCGAGGACTTCGCCGTCCACGCCGCTGAAACGAGCAAGGGCTGCATCATCTCGCGGGCAATTTCTGCGCCGATCACGGTGGCGGCGAAGCTGGTCTAGCCGTTCGCTGACGCAAGGTCTTGATGGGACGCCGGTACAAACGTACCGGCGTCTTGCTATGTTGAGGGGGAACAATCGCGAAACCTCCCCCTGCCCTCCTCCACTCCGCTGCGCTGCACCTTTCCCCTTGCCCCGCTCCACTCCGCTGCGCTGCGTAGAGGGGGGAACGGCGTGCGTCCGGATGTTCGCAATTGGGAAAGCGCAGGGTGGCGTGGGCGGATGTGGCCATATTAGCAAGCCTGTGAAAGAGCGGACAACAGGACGGAATCAAAAGAGCAGGACAAGACACTGAGGGAAGAAGCATCAGGACAACAGGACACAATTCAGGACAGTTGGCGCACGTGAGGCTCGTTTTGCGGGCGGCCCGGCCATTCGGCAGCCTCCATCGTAGACCCGGTGCGCTGATTTGCGGCGATAGTATGGTGGACCGGATGGACGCAAAGCGGGCAAGCGCGAGACGGCAGCCTGATCGCGACAGCCCAACCCCAAGCGGGGAGTGGCCGGGGAGGGGTTAGCCTGCGGCTGCAACGGATTACTGTGCGATAGCCCTGGGGCGGCCAGCTGTTCGCCCCGATTGACAGCACCTTCGCACCATGCTATCCTCGGCAGCATCATAACGAAACCTGTGTGGCGCACCTGCACCCGGATGTGCAGGAGCAACTACGGGGGAAGTCCGGTCAAAGTCCGGCGCTGTCGCGCAACGGTAGGGGTGCAGCAAGAAGCACCTAAGCCCGAGTACCCGCCATGCAGATTTCCGTCTACCACCTTCGCGTGCAAAAGGGGGAACGGGATGAATGCAACGCATTCCGCCACCCGCCGCCCGGCGGGTTTTCCATTCACTGAACTCGGCCTCGTGAGCCGATCCTCCTTGCGCGTGAAGTCACCTAACCATGTGTTTCGCGCTCAAAACAAGCGGAGGATCTCGTGATCAAGCGCGCTGCAACCGGTATGTTTTTGCTGTTTTCGTTGGCGGTAACGTCCGCACTGTGGGCGCAGGGTAATCCGCAGGAATGCCTGACGGCCTACAATTCTTCGGTGGACTATTTCCCAGACAAGGTGACAGTCGAACAGGCGGCCGGGTTTACGGTCGAGTATGGCCCGTCGTACAAGTTCGTCGAGGTCGCGCAGCCATGGGTGGGCGCTGAACCCGTCACATACCTGCTGGTGCAGTGCGGCGCGCCCGTTCCCGAAGGGGTGACGGCCGATGCGGTGATCGAAGTGCCGGTCGCTTCGGCCGTTTCGATGTCCACCACCTATCTGCCGCACTTCGTCGAACTTGGCCTGCTCGACTCGCTGGTTGGCGTGGACGAATTCGACTTTATCTACAGCCCTGATGTGCGGGCGCGGATTGACGCCGGTGAGTTGACCGAAACGGGCGGCGGCTCGTTTGTGGATGTCGAGCAGATGCTTGAGCTTGAACCAGACGTCGTGTTCACCTACGGTATAGGCAGCCCCGACTACGATGCACACCCGGCGCTGCTGGCGGCTGGCATCCCTACCGTCCTCAACGGTGACTATATGGAAATGACCCCGCTGGGCCGCGCTGAATGGGTGAAATTCACGAGCCTGTTTTTCAACGCGGAGGCCGCAGCGACGGCACTGTTCAGTGATGTGGAGGCCGCCTACGGTGAACTCGCGGAGCAGGCGGCAGCGGCGGACGATCGCCCGACGGTGTTGGTCAACGCGATGTACGGCGATACGTGGTACGTCTCTGGCGGGAACAGCTATCAGGCCCACCTGATCGCGGACGCGGGGGGTGACTACCTGTGGGCTGATGACGAATCGGCTGGCGGGCTGCCACTGTCGTTCGAGGCGGTGCTGGAACGCGGCGCGGATGCCGATGTGTGGATCAACCCGAATTTCTGGTTCAGCCGGGCGGATGGTTTGGCGGAGGACGAGCGTTACAGCGCGTTCGCCGCGTTCGAAGAGGGCGCGGTGTACAACAACGTCGCCCGTGTGACGGAGATGGGCGGCAACGACATCCTCGAAACGGGCGTGCTGCACCCCGAAGGGGTGCTGGCCGACCTGATCTCCATCTTCCACCCTGAAGCGCTGCCCGATCACGCGCTGACCTACTATCTGGCGCTGGAGTAAGGACGACTGATGGATACTACGCCGCGCGCGCAGGGGCTGGCACGGGATGCCGCAGGGTTGAGCATCCCGCGCTGGCTGCTGCCGATGGTGGGTCTGGCGCTGCTGGCCGGGCTGGCCTTTCTCGTCAGCCTCTTCATCGGCTCGGTGAGCATCCCCGCGCAAGATGTGCTGACGGCCGTATTTGGCGGCGAAACGGCGCGCGCTTCGTGGCATACCATCGTCATGGATTACCGGCTGCCCAAGGCGCTGACGGCGCTGCTGGCCGGCGCGGCCCTCTCGGCCAGCGGGTTAGCGATGCAGACGCTGTTTCGCAACCCGCTGGCCGACCCGTATGTGTTTGGCATCAGCGCCGGGGCCAGCCTGGGCGCGGCGCTGATGCTGCTGGTTGCGGGCGGGGCAGGGGTGGCATTGATGGCCGGGTTGGGGCTGGCGGGCGATGCGGCCGTAACCACGGCGGCGGCGGGCGGCGCGGCCCTCGTGATGGGCATCGTTCTGCTGGCTTCGCGCTGGGTGCGCGGCACGGTTACGCTGCTCATCATCGGTATCATGGTTGGTTACGTGGCCAGCGCGCTGGTGACGATCCTTGCCCATGCCGCCGTGCCTGAGCGCCTGCAGGCGTTTATCAACTGGACGGCCGGTTCATTCACGGCGGTCAGTTGGGGGCAGATGGGCGTGTATGCGGCAGTGCTGGGGGCCGGGTTCGCGCTGATGGTACTTTGCACCAAGCCGCTCAATGCGCTGCTGCTCGGTGACACCTATGCCGCCAGTATGGGCGTGCCGCTGCGCCGCGCCCGGCTGGGTATCATCGCTGCGACGGCGCTGCTGGCGGGTGGCGTGACGGCTTTCTGCGGGCCTATTGCCTTTCTAGGGCTGGCCGCGCCGCATTTATGCCGTGCACTTTTGCACACCTCCGATCATCGCCTGCTGCTGCCAGCCTCGGCCCTGCTGGGTGGAACGCTGGCGCTCTTCGCCGATGTGGTGGCCCAGTCTCCGGGCGCGACAGCGGTACTGCCCCTCAACGCCGTGCTGGCGCTGATCGGCGCGCCGGTCGCCATCTGGGTCATCATCCGCCGGGGCGCACTGCGCGAACACAGCCTGTGAGCGCCTTGCTTGAAGCGCGGAAGCTCTCGATTGGTTATCGCGCAGGTGGGCGGGAGCGAGTGCTGAATGCCGATCTCAACCTGGAGCTGCAAAGCGGCGAGTTGATTTGCCTGGTGGGGCCGAACGGCGCGGGCAAGTCCACCTTGCTTCGTACGCTGGCGGGAATGCAAGCGCCCCTGAGCGGCGAAGTCCTGTTGGAAGGCCTGCCGTTACGGTCTTTCTCCAGCATCGAGCGGGCGCGCCGGATTGCGGTGGTACTGACCGCGCCGGTGGATGTGGACTACATGACCGCCTGGGAGATCGCGGCGATGGGCCGCTACCCGCATACCGGAGTCAGCGGGCGGCTGGGCGAGCATGATGATGACGTGGTGGACTGGGCCCTGCACGCTACGGGCGCTGAGACATTGGCAGAGAGGCCGCTGCGTTCACTGAGCGACGGCGAGCGCCAAAAGGTGATGATCGCGCGCGGGCTGGCACAGGAACCGGCCGTTCTTCTGCTCGACGAGCCGACCGCTTTCCTTGACCTGACGCACCGCGCTGAGACGATGCGCCTGCTGCGCACGCTGGCTCAGAACGGCGTATTCGGCCGGGCGCTGGGCGTGCTGCTTTCCACGCACGAACTTGACCTCGGCCTGCGGATGGCCGACCAGATGTGGCTGATGCGGGCAGGGAAACCCCTGCAAACAGGCAGCCCCGCCGAATTGCGCGAAAGCGGCGCGTTCCGGGCGGCGTTTGGCGCTGCGTTTGACGAGATGGTGGGGCCGGTGGACAAATCGGGCCGGTTTCCCTCTCCCTGAAGGCTATGCAGAACCCGCACGGTTGGGCTGGCGCGTTTGTTTCGCCCGAGGCTGGAGCCATCGGGCTAAGGCTGCGCCCCGTGATGAAGATAAACAAGATTGCGTGGGAGGTAGACCCGCAGCTTACTGCGGCCCTTTGAGAACAGGCTGGTTGATAGCCGCAGCAAGCTGCGGGTCTACAGGCGGTTCGTTCCAGCCGTTTCCTACGCTATTTTCTTAGCCTTCATAACGGGGCTTTCCCGCTGTAGCGGCGGGGCGTGCTGCTGCCGTTTGATGGTTGTCAATCTGGCAGGCGCAGCACGCTGGTAGCGCCACAAGATGCGCTCGAAATATGTCACCCAGTACTGCGATATCACAGT
>JAEURB010000337.1 GCA_016788435.1 Anaerolineae bacterium
CGAGGATACCCTTGGTGGTTGGGGACGGGCACGGGAAGATGACACGCTGCACCAAACCAGCCACGCGCCGATCCAGCAGGTACTCCTCTCCTTTGCGCGGCTTGATGGAGAACGTCCCCACGCCCGCCATCATGGCGACCCGGTCCGCATGGATGCCGGCGGCATTGATCACAAAATGCGCATCATGGAGGCCGCCATCGGTACGGACCGCCCACAAGCCATCTTCGCACGAAAGCCCGATCACGGGATGGCCGAGGTGGAAGTGAACGCCGTTTTGGCGCGCGCAGTCTGCCAGCGCAAAGCAGGCTTCGTAGGGACTGATGACCGCAGTGGTTGGGGCGTGCAGCGCGCTGATCGCCCGGTCAGTGACGGCTGGTTCTTCGCGGAGCAGGCGTTCCGCACTCCACAGTTCCAGGCCGGTGACACCGCGTTCGTGACCCTGCTCCAGCAAGTGGTCGAGGACCGGCACATCGTGGTCATCCAGCGCAACCACGACTTCACCCGTACGGCGAAACGGGATATGCAACACCTGAGCCAGTGGCTCCCAGCGTTGATTGCCTTCCCATTCCAGTTCACCACGCAGCGTGCCGGTTCTGCTGTGGTGACCGCCATGGATGATGCCGCTGTTCGCTTTGGTCGTGCCGAAGGCGACGTCTACCGCCGATTCAACGACGGCGACAGACAGCCGATAGGAGGAGAGTTCGCGGGCAATCGCGCACCCCACGATGCCACCGCCCACAATCAGGACATCGTAGACCATCGGCCACTCCCTTCACCAGAAAGGGCCAACCGGCGGGCGGCGATTGCGCCGCGTATCGCCGTTATCCTCATTGTAAGGCAGAATGGGCCTGCCGGGAACAGGCCAGTCAGTCCAACCGCGCAGGCACTGATGCTGCTGGCGAAGTCGAAAAGGATAACGGATAGCTACCCGTTACTCCGCCGCTTGCTAATTCGCATTGAACTCGAAGCGCGTGGCCGAATTCGGGAAATCCTTCTCCAGCCACGCCAGGACGACGAGAGGGACTACGCGCAGGTACAGGCTGTTCGGGTCGTTCACATCAGGTGTGATGCCGTACTTTTCAGCATAGACCGGAAGCATTCGATCCAGCACGGCTGCATCGGTCAGCGGTTCGGCCCGGCCCTCGACGATCACCACGTCGTCGCCGCTTTCGAGATGGACGATAACGCGCGGGTTGGCCAGCAAGTGGCGGCCCTTACGGCTGGTGGTTCCCACGCCGAAGATCAGCCCGCCATCCAGCCATACGGCCCACACCGGCGCAGCGCCCGGCTGGCCATCGGGCGAGGCCGTGCTGACCCAGTAGTTCCGGCTGGCCTGAAGGCGGGACTCGGCCCACTCCCATTCCAGCATCCCGTCCGGGCTGGCCGAAATGCCGTAGTGTTCCATTTTCGGGCGAAGGCGACGGATTGGCGGCATGGATGTACTCCCTGGACGGTAAAAAACTCGCCGCTGAGACGCCAAGAAGAGCCAGAGAACGCCGAGGGATTCCTGCTCTGTGCTTCTCTCCGCGCCCCGATTTATCCTCTGCTTACGGCTGCTGCGAAATCAGCACGCGCCCGTCGCCACGCAGCGTGAAAGCGGGGCAGGCAGCCGGGATGAGCAGCGTTTGCCCCTTGCTGAAAACGACCGAACCGCCGCCGGCGCGCACGACGCCCTCACCCTCGATGCAGGTGATAATCTGGAAGCGGCCGCCGGTATCGAACGTCATAGGAGCCTCGTGCAGCGCGGCTTGTGCGGTGACGAAGTAGTCGTTGCGAACCAGCTCGACGAAATCAGCGTCCGGATCAGGATGGCTGATGGCCGGCACAAACCGGGTTTCGGCCACCTGCACGCCTTTCTCGACGTGCAGGGCGCGCGGTTTGCCATCCAGCCCCATGCGCCCCCAGTCATACAGGCGGTAGGTTGTGTCACTCGCCTGTTGGATTTCGTAGATCAGCAGGCCCGGTCCGAGCGCATGCACCGTATTGGCAGTCACGTTCAACACATCGCCGGCCACCACTTCCTGATACACGAGCAGCGCTTCGAGGTTGTTGTTATGAATGGCGTCGGCCATCGCCTCGCGGGTGGTGCCGGGCGCGACGCCGATGACAATGCGCGCGCCGGGGGCAGCATCCAGTACGACCCACGCTTCAGACTTGCCACGCGGCTCGCCCTCCAGCGCCGAAGCCTGCGCATCGTTGGGATGCACCTGAACCGACAGCCAGTCGCTGGCGTCGAGGATTTTGGCCAGCAGCGGCATCCCCTGGTTGACGGGGTTGCCCGCGCCCACAAGCGCTTCGCCCATGATCGTCAGCGTTTCGGCGACCGTTTTGCCTGCGTAACCGCCGTTGGCCACCGCGGATGTGTCGTGCATCTCCCACGATTCGCCATACGGCTCATCGGTGGGCAGCGCCTTACCCATCACGGTTTCGAGGCGGCGGCCGCCCCACACACGGGTGTGCAGCGCGGGTTTGAGCATGATCGGATAGAGGGCAATCTCAGCCATGGCCGGGCCTTTCTCACACGAGCGGCGTACAGAGCATCGTTACCTTGGATGATACCATGCGCGCCCCGGCCGCGCGGCGCAGGTAGGAAAACGGAAGGCGCGGCCGGGTGGCCGCGCCTTGTCCAAGCGAATTACAGCGGGACGGGTTACAGAGTCTGCGCCAGCCAGGCAATACTCCAGGCGATCACGTCGTCAATGACGGTCGCGCCGGCTTCCGGCGTCAGCACATCGAAAATGTGGTCGCCATCCACGGCCACCAGCATTTCGGGGCCTTCATGGTTATTCAGGAACAACTGACTGACGAACGGCTGCGGCCACACGGTCGTATCGCGCAGGCCGCCGATGGCCATCACCGGGCCAGCATAGCGCGAAAGCTCGGCCACTGGGTCCACGTTGTAGATATCGAGGAAGAAAGCCTGGCCTAGTTCAGTTTCCTCGCCCCACGGCGTAGTGAAGGCTACACCCTCGGGATTGTTCAGGCCTTCGGTGAAATTGTCCACGCCGATGATGCCAGGGAAGTTGGCCGTCGGGTTAGCGGCGGCCGACCACAGCACGACCGAGTCCACACGCGGGTCACGCCCGGCGACCGAAGCGGCCACCAGACCACCCTGGCTGAGGCCAATCAAGCCGATGCGTTCCGGATCAATGCCTTCGAGAGTCTGCACGTAATCAATTGCCGCGATGGCATCGTTAATCTGGCTGGTGAAGGTGGTGTCCTTCCACTCGCCATCACTCTCGCCCGAACCGATGAATTCGATGCGCAGGCTGGCGATGCCTTGCCCGGCCAGCGCGCGGGCCGTGCGCGTGTACATACCTTCCGGCGCTTCGAGGCCGACAACCGGCAGTTCGTCGCGCTCACCCATGAAACCGTGGAAGAGCAGGACAATCGGCACGGGGCCTTCAGCGCCTTCCGGCATGGCCAGCGTGCCGACCATGTTCAGGCCGTCGCGGTCAATCCCAACGACTTCCTCGGCCACGCCGTACATCGGTTCAGCGCCAAGCAGCGCGTCATGCGCCGCGGTGGTCGTCTCTTCGTCCTGGGCCAGCACGGCAGCGGGAACAACGGCAATTAACAGGAGTACCACAAGCCACAACAACCTGTGCATTCTGTACGCTCCTACAATCCCGGGAGAAACCCCCCGGCTCTGGCTGAGGATTATCACATCTCTTACAGCGGCTGGCAACCAATTTACGTACATGGTCAGGGCTGTTGCAGAGTCGGGAAAGCCACTTCACCCGCAACCTCTCCCGCTGCCCCCTGGTATCACTCCACTCCGCTGCGCTGCGTAGAGAGGGGAATGCGCGCGGCGCACGCTCGTTTCACACCTCTTTGCGCCAGCGGGGAGGGCTAGTTTGTGGCACCAGCAAGTGACTTTGCGCCAACCTGATACGCGGTAAGTCGAATATCCGTTATCCCGCGGCCAGCGGTTCAACGAAGTAGGTACCGCCCTGCCCTTCGACCGTCCAGCCGATCAGCCCGTTATACGTCACCTGCCACCAGGCCATACCGACGGGGTCGCAAACCGGGCCGGTCATCACTGTGAACTCCGCGCCGCCCGGCATACGGCCGACCAGCGGGGCCGTCACGTTCGGCAGCGCACGCAGGTTGTTGGGATCGCCCGGCGTCACGCGCGCCAACTGGCCAGGCATGAGGCGCGACGGCAGGAAACCGGGACACTGAACGGAACCGGGCGTCACTGCGATGGCAGGAGGCAGCGTTGGAATCACGACGGCAGATGGCGGTACAACAGGCGGCGCGACCGGGGCGACACCTGCACCGAGGCCCGGCGCGTCGAGGACGATGTAGCCGCGCGAGTTGGCCCGCGTGCCCGCCGTTCGGTCAATCACCGCGCCAAATGCGCCCACTGGCGAGGCAACGTAGCGCACCAATTCAGTCTCCGCGTCGCCGGGGTTCATCGCCAGCCAGCCTGCGGACGTACCGAGCAGGAAACGCGAGCCGGTCATCACCGGGACGGATTGAGCGCCTCCCAGCCGGTCTTTGAGCGTCCAGGTGGCGGTGTTGTTGGGTGTGACAAGGAAGTTCGCACCGTTCGTCGCCCAGTGCGCGCCCGCACCCAGATCGAGCGTCGCCGGGTCGAAGAAGACGACCGGTGCCATGCCGAGGGCCGCGAAGGTGGGCAGCACGCCGCCGGGCAGATACTGGATGACGTTCGGGATCGGCAGCATGGCCGGCTCGGGGCTGACTGGATAGGCTGGAGACTGGCCCGCGTAGAGCGTTTCGTCAGTGCCGGCCAGATTATCGGCAAATGGGCTGAAGTAGACGCCGCTATGGGTGACGAAGCTGGTTTTATGCGGCAACCACAGGCTGTACTCACCCTCGAACGCGCCTTCGCAGGCGTAGCAGTTGGGCGACCACAGAATGCCGGTTTCCGTCCAATCGCCCATCAGCGCCCAAATGGCCAGACCTTCATCACCGCGCCCGGCCATCGCATCGGTCATGGCGGCCATCTGGACAATCGCCCCGGAAGCGATGTCGGCGATCAGCATCCCGCCGGTAAACGGGAAATCGCCGGCCGCTTCACCCACGTAGGACAGCGCGATTTGCGCGCCATCCGGGCGGAAACCGGCCAGATCGTAGGCGTAAATGGCGCCAATCGGCGCGGCCAGTACCACACAGCACGAGCCAAGCGTAAGGTCGGCAATCAGGATCGGCAGCGCATTCCCGCCGCCCGTCGAGTAGAACGAACCGGCCAGCTTCGTCCCGTCTGGGGAGAGGGCCAGTTCGCTCAGCGCGACGGTGTCCGGGTATCCGGCCGGGTAGAAGGCTGCCGGAACCGGAACTGTGGACAGTGTGCCATCGGCAGCGACGAACAGCACTTCGCCATGCCGCCCGGCCGCGTCCACACGCTCGGTATAGAGCGCTGCTTCTCGCGCGGCGGGCTGCGCCCCTGCGGCAGTGCCGAGCAGAAGCAGCACAAGGACTGGCAGCAGTAGCGCGATCCTGCGTTGGTTCACGGTGACTCCCCCTGGTGACTGCGGCGGCACAAGCCGTAACTCAGTTGTATGATGCTGCCACACCCGGCGCAACCGCGCTACAATGTGGGGCGCGAACGGCTGTTCGGAATGAGGGGAGGACCTGATGACCCACGAACTGTCCCAGAATCAGATCAACGATTTCGTCATCGCCGCGCACCACGATCTGCCGAAGGTACAGGAGATGCTGGCCGAACAACCGGCGCTGCTCAACGAGAGCGCCGAGTGGCTGGAGACGGCGGTGCAGGCCGCCTCGCACGTCAACCGGCCAGACATCATCAACTTCCTGCTTGACCAGGGCGCGCCGATGGATATTTGTACGGCGGCGGTGCTGGGGCTGGAAGATGATGTGGCTTCGCTACTGATCGAGTTTCCGGACCTCGTCGAAGCGACCGGGGCGCACAATTTGCCGGTCGTCTTCTTCCCCGCCATCGCCGGCTACGTCAATATCCTCAGCCTGCTGGTGACGGCCGGGGCGGATGTGAGCGCCGGTGACGAGAACAACACGGCCCTGCACGGCGCGGTCCTCTTTGGCCAGGTTGAAACGGTGCGCTGGCTGCTGGCCAACGACGCCAATCCATACGCCCGCGATCATGAAGGCCGCCTGCCAGTTGACCTGGCGAACGAGCGGGGGAACGCCGAAATCATCGCGCTGCTCGAACCGTATACCGACGACGACGAGACGACTCCGTGAGCCGGGCCGATGATTTGGTTCAGGCGTTTTACGAAGACCCGGATCTGCGCGATTCGCTGACCGACGACGAGGCCGAAGTACTGTTGAAATGGG
>JAEURB010000381.1 GCA_016788435.1 Anaerolineae bacterium
GCCATGGCGGCCGTACTACGCTAGTCCAAAACCTGCCCGCTACTTTGTCGAGGCGCTGCCAGATATATTGGAACGCGCAGCTACCGGCGATGTGCTGCGAATTGATGAGGTCGTGCCATGAGGCGCTGGTTGTCTCTTGCATCGTGCCTGCTGCTGGTCGCCTGGCTTTCACAGGCGGTTCTGGCGCAGGGGACTGGCGGCGGCGTAACGGTCTACGTCGTTCAGCGCGGCGACACTCTGGCGCTCATCGCCGAGCGTTATGGCATCACCTTTGAAGACATCGCACGCATCAACGGTCTTGCCAACCCAAACAGCATTGATGTGGGCGACCGCCTGCTCATTCCGTTGACAGGAGAAACCTATCCCCGAGTCCATTTTGTGCAGGCCGGTGAAACGCTGGATGCGATTGCTGCGCTCTACGGAGTGACAATCGAAGACCTGAAGGCGCTCAACCAACTGGACGAGGCTGGCACGATCTTTGTCGGGCTGGCGCTCGTGATTGGCTCGGCATCACCGTCTGAGCCGGTCGCCGTGGCCGAAGCGCCTGCCGATGCGGGCACAGCGGGCAGCGGGCCGGTCGTCATGCATTCGGTCGCGCGCGGCGAAACGCTCTTCCGCATCGCGCAGTCCTACGGCGTGACCATGAACAGCATTGTCCAGGCCAACATGCTCTCCAATCCAGAGGTCATCTATCCAGGTCAGATGCTCATCATCCCCGGCGTGGAAGCTCCGCAGTTGGCGGCCGGCCTGCCCGCGCTCATCAGTTCGTTCAATGTAACGCCGCTCAGCCTCATGCAGGGGCGCACGGGCGAGTTCTGGTTGCAGGCGAATGCTCCCGTTTCCGTGACTGGCGCATTTCTCGATCAGCCCCTGCAATTTGCCGTCGAGGGCGATGGCTTGGTCAACGTCGCGCTGATCGGCGTTCCGCAGGACACGCCGCCCGGCATCTACCCTGTGTCGGTGATCGTGTCGGATAGCGCCGGCGGGCAGTATCCAATCAGCGCCAACGTTCAGGTCAACGCTGGTGATTACGACGAAGGCGGCACGATTCGCGTTACGGGCGATGCGTCTGTGCTGCTCAACCAGGCTGTTGAACAGCAGGAGGAAGATCTCGTTACCGGGCTAATGTCGCGCTTCACGGCTGGGCAGGCGTTCAGTGGCGCCTTTGGGTTGCCGGCCGCCGCCACCATTACCTCCGGCTTCGGCAGCACACGTACCTATACCGGCGGCGTGCAGCGCGTTCACACCGGCACTGATTTCGGCGCGGCCCCGGGTTCCCCCGTGATGGCAGCGGCCAGCGGGCAGGTCGTGATGGTGGATAACCTGAACATTCGCGGGCTGGCGACGATCATTGACCACGGGCGGGGCGTCTACACGGGCTACTGGCATCAAAGCGAAGCCTATGTCAGCCCCGGCGACTACGTGCAACAAGGGCAGGTCATCGGCGCGGTCGGTTCGAGTGGCCGTGTCTCGGGGCCCCATCTCCACTGGGAACTCTGGGTGAACGGCATTCCGGTTGACCCGATGCAGTGGGTAGTGCAGGGCTTCTACTGAGCTACCTGTAATCGCATTCAGAATCAACGCGGGCGGCTCCTTTTCGGGCCGCCCGCGTTTTCGATTGGTGCAGTTTGCCGCTTACTTGGCCGGAGCCGGGGAACTGAACGAATCCAGCGCTTCGAAGTTGAAGAACAGGAAGTGATCGTGGTAGTAGTGAATCCACAGGAACGACAGGATCGCGGTGTAGTAGGCCACCGAGAAATGCTTTTCACCGTTTATGCCCGGCTCGATGATCGGCGCGATGATGTACACGCCGAGGAAGACGAGAATCGAACCAACCAGCAGCATCGAGCTGAGGATGAACAGGCCGCGAGAACCCTTCTTGCCGAACTGATTGACCAATGGCGCTGAATTCGAAAGCTGGCCATTCCGGCGGCGAATCTCGATGATGAAGAACGTCAGCGCCAGGTATTGGAACGAGTGCCATACGTTCAGGCCCTGGAAGGCGGTGTCGAGATTCGGCAGCGACGGAATGATGAAGGCGATCGTGACCGTAAGCACGATGAAGATCGTGCGCGGCCAGTTTGGGTTACCAGCTCTGGCCTGGCGCACCGTCTTGATGATCCACAGGACAGCTGCGGTTGTGAAGATGGCCGTCATCGCATAGAAGAACCATGATTGCTGGAAGAACTCAGGGATGTTCTCCGTGAGGTCGTTTTGGCCCACGCTGAACGCGCCCTGGCTGATCTTGAGAGCCGCGAACGGGAACAGGCAGGTCATGATGACCGCGAAGTCAATCAGGTCACCACCGCGGGTGAAACGCAGCCTCGGGCGCACGAACGTGCGCTCCTTGTGGTTGTACAGTTCCACGATATAGGTGATCTGGTGCAGCACGTGCAGCGAGGCCCACGCAAAGAAGATCGTCAGCAGCAGCGTCAGGTTCAGGAACGCCAGCGCGACGACCACAATGGGGATGATGATCGATGATCGGATCAGCATCGGGTAACGGCTGCGGAAGTCCGAGTCCATGGACGTCCGCATAAAGGTGGACATCATATGCGGGCCGCCGACGGCAATCGCCACAAAGGCGTTGATGCCGTTCCGCATGCCATCGTCATTGGCCGAGCCGTACTCGAAGTTGAAGACGTGCATACCCAGCAAATAGAGCAGGTATGGCAGTGGAACGAGAATGACACTCAGGGATATGAACGCAAGATCCCACTGACGGTTCCGCAACCACAGCGAACTACGGGCCTCCTCCTGTGGTTGTGCGATTGACGTGGTCTGACCAAGACTCGCGCTGGCCGCTCCCATCTCCGGCTCCTCCTTGTCTTACAAGAACTACGCTAATTGTACAATTTTTATGTAGCGGTGCAAAGTAATTTTCAGATTACGGTGCACCCGGTACGACGTGATGTGTCCGGCAGCGTGCCTCGTAGCGTTCCGACGCGCCAACGAGGATAATCGGGTCGGAGTAGCGGGCAGGCTCGCCATTGACGATTCGTTGGGTGCGCGAGGCGTCTTCGCCGCAGACAACGCAGATCGCATGCAGCTTGGTGACTTCCTCGGCCCGTGACATCAATTCAGGCATTACTCCAAATGGCGCGCCCCTGAAATCCATATCCAGCCCCGCTACAATCACACGGATGCCGTGCTGCGCGAGCGTCTCCACCACGGCTGCGATGTCGGCCGGGAAGAACTGTGCCTCGTCGAAGGCGACAACCGTTGTATCGGCGGCCAGTAAGTCGTAGATTTCGGATGGCGACTGAACGGGCTGCGCTTCGACCGTTTGGCCGGTGTGGCTGGTCACGCGTTCGACGCCAAAGCGGTCGTCAATACTGGGCTTGAAGACCTGCACTTTCTGACGAGCGATCATCGCGCGGCGCACACGGCGGATGAGTTCTTCAGTCTTGCCGCAGAACATGCTGCCGCAAATGACTTCAACGCGGCCTGAATGATGAATCATGACAACGCTATCCCCGGTGAGTGAGTACAAGGCAACAAAAAGGGCAGGTCATGAAGATACCATGCCTGCCCGGTGATTGCTGGAGCACCTGACTATTCTTCGGCGGCTTCCTCGGTGTCGCCAGGGATGGTGTAGCCGCGAGCGCGAAGGCTGCGCTTGAGGTCAATCAAGGCCTTCTGGCCTACGCCCTCCAACGCCAGCACGCCTTCATCGCCGCTGGCTTCAAGCACCGCCAGCGCCTCGCCGGCTGTGTTGACACCGCCAGCCGCCAGCGCCTCGACCTGGCGCTTGCCAAGCCCAAGGTCGCCGATGGACAAGCCGGCCGGCGTGCGCGACGCCACAACGGCTTCCGCTTCGGCCCGCTTGCTGTCGCGCACCTGAAGGCGCTTCATGAAGCGGTCCACCTGGCCTTCAGTGTCCACGATACGCTGTTCACCGGTGTAGAACGGGTGGCACTTCGAGCAAATGTCGGTTCGGATGGCCGAAACGGTCGCACCGGTCACCCACGTATTGCCACACGAACAAGTGACGACGGATTCCGGGTACCACGTCGGATGAATATTGGTCTTCATGAGTTCTCCTCAAGTCTCCATGTAGCCCCGATGGCCGCATGGTACTCGAACATCTGGGTGGCCCTGCGTTAGGCCTGTTCGGCAGCGGGCGATTGCGGATAGACGCTGATTTGCTTCTGGCCATTACGGCCCGGCGCGTACTCGAACACTACGACGCCCTCGACCTTCGAGAAGATCGTGTGATCCTTGCCGATACCAACATTGTTGCCCGGGCGGAACTTCGTGCCGCGCTGGCGAACGATGATGTTGCCCGGGATCACAAATTCGCCGCCAAAACGCTTCACGCCCAGGCGCTGCGAATTGCTGTCACGACCGTTGCGGCTCGAACCGCCGCCTTTTTTGTGAGCCATGTGTGTTCTCCGTGGTTCTTGCCCTCACGCGGGCTGAAGCTGTCCTAGACGGTGATGGCGTCAATACGCAGGCGCGTATAGTACTGGCGATGGCCTCGCTTCACGCGGTACTTGGTGCGCTGGCGATACTTGAAGACGATGATCTTCTTGGCGCGGTACTGCTCGACGACAGTGGCCTTGACGACTGCGCCATCCACCTGCGGAGCGCCGACAATGGTGTTATCGCCATCGCCCACGAGCAGCACATCAGTGATTGTGATCGAGTCGTTGACGGGGTTGGGCAAACGGTCCACGTCGAGAGTCTTGCCGATTTCGGCGCGGTGCTGACGTCCGCCGGTGCGGATAATCGCGTACATTGCTGGATTTGGCTCCAATCTTCGCTTGCCGCCGCCGCCAGCGCAGGGTTGGTTGCCTGGAGACGGGGAAAATTGGCGAAAAGTTGATGACTGCGGCAGCTAACCCGCCACAAACAGAACCTGCATTCTACGCCCGCGCGAGATACCCGTCAATCCGCAAGTGAGGGGCTTTCACAAATCACAGTATCAGCATCGCGTCGCCAAACGAGTAGAAGCGGTAGCCCATATCACGGGCGGTTTCGTAGGCGTGCAGCACGCGCTCGCGCCCGGCGAAGCTCGAAATCATCATTAGCAGCGTGGACTTGGGCAGGTGGAAATTGGTGATCATGCCGTCCACCACGCGCCAGCGATAGCCGGGGTAGATGAACAGGCGCGTATCCTGCGCGAAGGCCGTTACCGGTCGCCACGGGCAGGCGTCGGGCGAACGGTCCGGGTGGTCCGGGTCGCCGCCCTCGCTCAGAATTCCGGCTGTTTCCAGGGTGCGCGTGGCAGTGGTTCCGACGGCGATGATGCGCCCGCCGGCCAGTTTAGCCGCGTTGATGGTGCGCGCTTCGCTCGCCTTAAGTTCGGCGTATTCGCTGTGCATTGGGTGTGTGGCGATGTCTTCCGCCTTGACGGGCTGAAACGTGCCGAGGCCGATGTGCAGCGTCACATAGGCAAGCTGCACGCCGCGTTCTCGCAGCGCGATCAATAATTCGGGCGTGAAGTGCAGCCCGGCGGTTGGCGCGGCCGATGAACCTTCTGTCCGCGAATAGACCGTCTGATAGCGTTCGGCGTCATCGAGCGGTGCAGTGATGTAGGGCGGAAGCGGCACTTCACCGGCGTCGGCCAGCAGATCGTTCACCGGCTGGTTGAAGCGCACGACGCGCTCGGCCTCGTCCAGTTCCTGCGTGATTTCAGCCTCGAACCCTCTTTTGAAGCGAAGCTGTTGCCCCGCCCGCAAGCCGCGCCCGCCCACCAGCGCCCTCCAGGTCACCGCATCCAGTTGGCGCAGCAGCAGGAGTTCAATCGCGCCGCCGGTCGGGTGCTTGGTGCCGTGCAGGCGCGCCGGGATGACGCGGGTATTGTTGAGCACCAGCACATCGCCTGCTTTCGTGTAGTCAAGCAGATCGCGGAAGTGGCGGTGCTCTATTTCACCGTCGCCGCGCGGTAGAACGAGCATCCGTGATGAGTCTCGTGGTTCGGCCGGGTGCTGCGCGATGGACTCAGGTGGCATGTGGTAGTCGAAGTCGCTGAGGTGCATGCGGGTTACTTGTTGAGAAAACGGATCACGATATTGAGGACGACGGTCAGCACGATACTCAGGATGATGGAGGCCACAATTGGCACAATACAGGTGAAGTTCTCGCCGCCAAACGTGAGCGTGCCCGACTGCAGAAGATTGCTGAGGAATCCGCTTTGGCTGGCGATGACAAACAGCACGCCCATCACCAGCATGGCGATGCCGCCGATAATCAGGAGTTTGCCCAGCCCATCAAAGTCCATGCTGGCTCACCACAACGGGGATTGATCCACGCGGTTGTAGGGCAGGCCCATGTGCTCGTAGGCCAGAGCGGTCGCCTCACGTCCGCGCGGCGTGCGCTTGAGAAAACCGAGTTGCATCAGGTACGGCTCATAAACATCCTCGATGGTCGAGGAGTCTTCGCTGATCGAGGCGGCGATGGTAGGCAGCCCCACCGGCCCGCCATTGTACTTTTCGATGATGGTAAGCAGGATACGCCGGTCAATATCATCAAGGCCGAGCAGGTCCACATCGAGTAGCTTAAGCGCCTTGCCAGCAACCGTACCAGTGATAACCCCATCGGCGCGCGTTTGCGCATAGTCACGCACCCGCCGCAGCAAACGCAGGCTGACACGTGGCGTGCCACGCGCCCGGCGGGCAATCTCGGTCGTCCCCTCGGGCGTGATCTCAACCTTCATCATCTCAGCAGCGCGGCGGATGATGTGTTCCATCGCCGGCAGGTCGTAGAAATCGAGGCGAAAGCGCGCGCCAAACCGGTCACGTAGCGGGCCGGCCAGCAGGGCCAGTTGGGTCGTCGCGCCGATTACTGTGAAGCGGGGTAGGTTGATGCGCACGTTCTTGGCGGCCGGGCCTTTGCCGATGATGATATCAAGCGCGAAATCCTCCATCGCCGGGTACAACACTTCCTCGACAGCGCGGCCGAGGCGATGAATCTCGTCAATGAAGAGGACGTCGTTCTGCTTGAGATGCGTCAGGATGGCGGCCAGGTCGCCCGCGCGCTCGATGCTGGGGCCGGCCGTGATGCGGATATTGACGCCCATCTCGTTGGCGATGACGTACGCCAGTGACGTCTTACCGAGGCCGGGCGGGCCGTAGAAGAGTGTATGGTCAATCGGCTCGCTGCGCTGTTTGGCGGCGTCAATGATGATACGCAGCGTTTCGCGCACGCGGTCCTGCCCAACAATGTCTCTCAGCATGCGTGGACGCAGTGCGATGTTCTCGCGCTCGTCTTGCTGGGCCTTATTGCTGATCAGGCGGTCATCCTGCTGCATCTCGGCTATCCGCTACTCGCATGTAGAAAAGATGTTCCATGAGCAGTAAGTATAGCGCAGGGGGTGAAGGGCGCGAAGACTGGCTTTGACAAGGCAGGCGTGCCGCGTCTAGAATCGCTGACGGTGTCCACCCCAAAGGGAGAACGACCCCTCTCATGTCTGAATCCAATCTTCACGTATCCCGCCACCCGCTGGTCAAGCATAAACTGGCGCTTCTGCGCGACAAGAACACCGATTACCGGAGTTTCCGTGGTTTGATGCGGGAACTGGCGATGTTGTTGTGCTACGAGTTTACCGAAGACCTGAAACTGACGCCCCGCCAGGTGGAAACGCCGATGGGCATCGCCGACGGGGTCAAGGCGGATGAACGGATCGGTATTGTGCCGGTGCTGCGCGCTGGCCTCGGGATGCTGGAGGGCATTCTCGAACTGCTGCCCAGCGTTCAGGTGTGGCATATTGGCCTCTACCGCGACGAGCATACGCTGCGCCCGGTGCAGTACTACAATCGCCTGCCTCATCGCGCCGAACTCGATGTCGCCATCATCCTCGACCCAATGCTTGCGACCGGTGGTTCAGCGGTGGCGACCATTGATATTCTGAAGAACGCCGGAATCGCTCGAGTGAAGTATGTCGGGCTGATCGCCGCCCCGGAAGGCGTGGCCCATCTGCACGAGTCGCACCCCGACGTACCGATCTACATCGCCAATCTGGATGATCGCCTGAACGAGGTCGGTTTCATCGTGCCGGGCCTGGGCGATGCCGGTGACCGCCAGTTCGGTACATAGGCGAGGGCATGCGTAAGGCCGCGCCCCGTGCAAACTGAAGTCCTCTATCTGCTCATTTTCGCCTTGGCCGCGAGTGTGACGCTGGCGCTGACCCCGGTTGCCATGTGGCTGGGGCAGCGCTTCGGTGTTACCACGCGCCCGGGCGGCCGCCGGATGACCGAAGGCGACCAGAAGCGCGTGTCCAAGCTGGGCGGGCTGGCGCTGTTTGGCGGCTTTACCATCGCCGTGCTGGCCATCCAGGTGCTGCCCGTTCCCCGGCTCGACCCGAATGAAAGCACGCGGCTGATCGGGCTGCTGCTTGGCGGCGCCATCATCTTCGCGTTTGGCGTGCTCGACGACGTCTTCGAGTTTGGGCCGCTGCCGCAGTTCATCGGGCAAACGCTGGCCGCCGTTACCGCCATTCTCTGCCTGATCTTCATCGAATACTTCAATAATCCCTTCACCGGCCAGCAGACCGATACCTTTCCGTTCGTTGTCACGGCGGCTATCACGTTCTTCTGGCTCATCTTCATGATGAACACGATGAACTTTCTCGATGGGCTGGACGGGCTGGCCGGCGGCGTAACCCTGATCGCCGGGGCGATGCTCTTCATCAACAGCGCCTACCGTGTCGAGCCGCCGCAAACGAGCGTGAGCTTCCTGCCGCTGGCGCTGATGGGGACTTGCGCGGCTTGGTTGCTCTTCAATTTCTATCCCGCGCGCATCTTCATGGGCGGCGGCGCGCAGTATCTTGGCTTCACCCTTGGCGCGTTAAGCATCATCGGCGGCGCCAAGATGGGCACCATTCTCCTCGTCCTCGGCCTGCCGCTGATTGACGTCGTCTGGCAGGCAGTAGACCGCCTGCGGCATGGGCGTAGTCCGTTTCGCGGCGACCGCGGCCACCTGCATTTCCGCTTGCTCGATATGGGGTTCTCACAGCGGCAGATTGTGCTGGGGTATTACGCCTTCTGCTTGTGCTTCGGGGCGCTCACGCTGGTAACGAGCAGCCAGCTCTTCAAGTTCATCGCGCTGGCAGCACTCGGCGTGATCGTTGCGCTGGCCTTCATCGTCATTACCCGGCGGCGTCAGTCATTGGTGCGCGCGGCGGCTGTGTCGGCGGCCGGTGAGGCGGGCGCAGACGATGGGCCGCCGCCCAGCGCGGGCTGAGCTGGTTTCTCAACCGAGACAGCCTCAAGTTTTCCCGGCGCAGGCGGGATGGGCAGCGGCAGATCGTACACGCTGTGGTAGGTAACGGCCTGTTTCTCCGCCCTGGCAGCCTTGTCGGCCTTCAGTTGCTCGGCGGCTCGCTGTTCCTTCACTTGCTTGCGCGTGAGCGCGACCAGTTTGCCGTGCTGATACGTGGCGCTGCTACCGGTGACGAACTCCAGAATCGTCTCGGCGATGCGCAGCGCAAGCGTCACGGCCAGGTCAAAGACCAGGATGCAAGCCAGCAGCGCCGAGAGCAGCAGCGCGCCATCGCGGATGGGGCCACGCAGCGCCCGGCCGATGATCACGTCGCCGAGGCCAACGGCTGCGAGGAAGACCAGAAATCCGCCCAATGCTAGAAAGATGGTACGCCAGCCGCGTGATGCTTTGACTCCGGTGGCGAACATGGTGTTGGCGATAGTGAAGGCCACGTAGAACCATAGCCAGAAATCCGGCGCACGCATGATTTGTTCGACCAGGACAGGCAGCGTGCTGGTGTCTCCGTTGTACTGCGCCAACGCCACGTTAACCTGAAGGATGCCGAACAGGATCAGCCACAGCGCGATGATGCCCACAATGATCGGCGAAATGCTGATAAAGGTGAGCGAGACCGGGTTGGCGTTCTTTGCCAGTTTCACGAAGTCGAGCTTCAGGCGGGCGTCGGATTGTTGAGCGGGCGGATCGATTGAACGATCCGCCCTCACGTTGAAGGCGCCGGCGATTAGCCACACCGTCGTTTCGTGCAGGACAATACCGGGGATGAAGAAGAGGTAGAAGAAGATGGTGGTGGCTTGCAGATTATGCGAGAGCAGCCACCCCACTTTGAAGAGGTGCCGGTACAACCAGTCCTCCATGCCGCGAACGGCATAGAGCAGCAGGCCGGCCAGCACCCATGGGCCGAAGACGTCGAGGACGTCCAGCGTTATGCTCCCTTGACCTCGGCGGCGATACTCACCAGCGTCGTGAAGTCCGCCACGGCCAGCGATGCCCCGCCCACCAGCGCGCCGTCAATATCCGGCTGGCTCATGTATTCGGCCATGTTACCAGGCTTGACGCTGCCGCCGTACTGAATGCGAACCTGCGCGGCCGCTTCGGCGTTGTAGAGTGAAGTCAATGTGCCACGAATGACGCTGCCAATCACCTGCTGCGCGAACTCCGGGCTGGCGTTGAGACCGGTGCCAATCGCCCAGATCGGCTCGTAGGCAACCACGACCTTCGGCAATGCGGCCGCTGCAATGCCCTCGAAGGCCGCGACAATCTGCCCGCGAACGTGCGCATCCGTTCCGCCCGCCTGATTGATCTCCAGGCTTTCGCCGCAGGCGATGATCGGCTTCAGCCCGTGCGCGAGCAGCAGTTTCGCCTTGGCATTGATCATGGCGTCCGTCTCGCCGAGATACTGCCGAACCTCGGAATGGCCAATGATCACGTATTCGGCCAGCCCTTCGAGCATCCCAACAGCGATCTGCGAGGTATAGGCGCCGCTTTCCGCCGCGCTCACATTCTGCGCGCCAACCATCACACCTGTGCCACGCAGCGCATCGGCTACGCCGGCCAGCGCGACGAAGGTTGGGCAAACGACGCGCTCGACGTTGGCGTAAGGCGCGAGAGCGGAGGCCAGTTCCTTGACGAAGGCGGCCGATTCCGCGGCCGTTTTGTGCATCTTCCAGTTGCCAGCGATAATCGGGATACGCATGAATGCTCCTTGTGCGTGACGAGTGGATTCTGGTGCAAGTATAGCGTGAGGCTCATGAACAGCGGGTAGGTTTGGCTTCCTGCCCCAGGGCTATCGCAACTAATTTCGCCTATCGCCTGAAGCCCTCGTCCCCGGCCCCTTCTCCGAACCGCTGTGTCTACGCGCGGCAAGTGGAGAAGGGGTGAACACACTACGCAACAGGCGTAGTTTCCCTCTCCACTTGGGAGAGGGACTAAGGGTGAGGGCCACTGGGCAGGTTTGGCTTCCTGCCCGCCGCATGATCGCGTTGAGAGCGTGGCCTACTTGTCGAGCAGGGCCGCCACGCCGGGCAGCGTCTTGCCTTCCAGCATTTCAAGGCTCGCGCCGCCGCCGGTGGACAGATGGGTGATCTGGCTGGCGAGGCCGGCTTCTTCAATGGCTGCCGCCGAGTCGCCACCGCCAACGATGGTGATCGCGCCGGTTCTTGTGATGGCGGCCAGCTCGTGTGCGACTGCGAAGGTGCCAGCCGCGAACGGGGCCAGTTCGAAGACGCCCATCGGCCCGTTCCAGACGACCGTCTTGGCCGTCGCCAGTATGGCGTTGAAGGCGGCCACCGTATCCGGGCCAATGTCGTACAGCGCCCAGCCTTCCGGCACGCCAGCCGCGACCGCGACCGTTTGGGTGTTCGCCGCTGCATCAAACTTGTCGCCGATCACGCCGTCGCTGGGTAACTCAATCTTGCCGCCCGCCTTGGCCAGCAGCTCACGCGCCAGTTCGACCGAGCCTTCCTCGACCAGCGAATTGCCGAGCGCGAAGCCCTGCGCCTTGAGGAAGGTGTTGGCCATGCCGCCGCCGATCAGCAGCTTGTCCACCTTGCCGAGCAGCGATTCAATCACGGCAATTTTGTCCGACACCTTCGCGCCGCCGAGGACGGCTACAAACGGCTTCTCCGGGCTTTCAAGCGTGCTCGCCAGGTAGTTGATCTCCTTCTCCATCAGCAGCCCCGCGACCGACGGCAGGTATTCGGTGACGCCGACCGTGGACGAGTGCGCGCGGTGCGCTGAACCGAACGCGTCGTTGACGAAGATGTCGCCCAGCGCGGCCATCTGCTTCGCCAGATCGAGGTCGTTCTTCTCCTCGGTGGGGAAGAAGCGGGTGTTTTCGAGCAGCAGCACCCCAGCCGGGGGCAGGGCGGCTTCAGCGGCTTCGGCTTCAGGGCCGACGGTGGCAGCTGAGAAGGCTACTTCGTGGCCAAGCAGCGTGGCCAGCACCGGCGCGACCGGCGCGAGAGAGTATTTCGGGTCGGGGCCACCCTTCGGCCTGCCGAGATGGCTCATCAGCACCACGCAGCGCGGCTGCTGTGCCAGAATGGCCTGCAGGGTGGGCACTGCCGCGCGTACGCGGGTATCGTCGCTCACCTGGCCGCTCTCAATTGGCACGTTGAAGTCCACGCGCACCAGCACGCGCTTGCCCTTCAGGACTACATCGCGAATCGTCTGCTTATTCATGGCATTTCCTCACAGGCTGTGCGGGTAGACAAAGGGGCGAGGCGCACGTGCGCACTCGCCCCTTGTACAGAACTGGGTGTAGCGGGCGGCCTACAGGCGGTCGCCGATGTACACGGTCAGGTCGGCGGTGCGGCAGGAATAGCCCCACTCATTGTCGTACCAGGTGACGACCTTGGCGAGCGTGCCGTCCAACACCTGCGTTGAGCCGGCGTCAATGATGCTCGAGCGGCTGTCACCCTTGAAGTCCACCGAAACCAGCGGCTCGTACGAGACGCCGAGGATGCCCTTCAGGTGGCCGGCGGCGGCTTCGTCGAACTTGGCGAGCAGTTCGGCGGTGGTCGTCGGCGTCTCAAGCTCGGCCACGAAGTCCACCAGCGAAACGGTGGGAGTGGGTACGCGCACAGCGAAGCCGTCGAACTTGCCCTTCAGGCCGGGCACGACCAAACCGACGGCCTTGGCAGCGCCGGTGCTGGTGGGGATCATGCTCACGGCGGCAGCGCGGGCGCGGCGCAGGTCTTTGTGCGGCAGGTCCTGCAGGTTCTGGTCGTTGGTGTAGGCGTGGATCGTCGTCATCAGCGCGTGCTTGATCCCGTAGTTCTCGAAGACGATCTTGGCGGCCGGGGCGAGGCAGTTGGTCGTGCAGCTCGCGTTCGACACGATGTTGTGAATGGCCGGGTCGTACTTGTCTTCGTTGACGCCCATGACGATGGTCAGGTCTTCACCCTTGGCCGGGGCCGAGATGATGACCTTCTTCGCGCCACCCTGCAGGTGCTTGGCCGCGCCTTCACGGTCGGTGAAGCGGCCGGTGCTTTCGATGACGATGTCCACGCCGAGGTCGCCCCACGGCAGCGCGGCGGGGTCCTTGCTGGCGAGGTACTTGATTTCGTCGCCATCAATGATCAGGTTGCCGTCTCTCTTCTCAACGGTGCCCTGATACTTGCCATAGTTCGAGTCGTACTTGAAGAGGTGCGCCATCGTGTCAAGGTCGCCCAGGTCGTTTACCGCGACCAGGTCAATCTGATCCGCATACGACTCGCGGATGGCGCGCGCCACGAGGCGGCCGATGCGCCCGAAACCGTTGATACCAACGCGATATGCCATGATTCATTGCTCCTTCTTAATGGCGGAAGCGATGGGAAAACCCCGGGAAGAATGTTATTGCAAGACTATATCCTGTTCCGTAGCTGGCGATACCGGCGCGTGCCGCGCTTCGTGCAGGCTAAGCAGCACGGCGGCCAACTTAGCCGGGTCGTGGCGCCACGGGCGCTCGTACTCCACCAAATCAGTGCTGATCAGCCGGTAGCGCTGGCGTAGCGGGTGATCATCGGGAACAGGCGTCACATAGAACGTGTTTTCACCTGCATTTTCGGTTTGAAAGCTGCTGTTGGCGACGATGACGTGAAGCACGTTCTCGCCCAAAACTCGCTCGATTGCTTCGACATGCTCGGCCACATTGTACCCGGTCGTTTCGCCTGGCTGCGTGGCGATGTTGCAAACGTAGACCTTGAGCGCGCTGGTCGTCCGCAGGGCCTGTGCGATCTCGCGGACGAGCAGGTTGGGCAGGATGCTGGTGTACAGGCTGCCCGGTCCGACAATGACCATTTCGGCCGCCCGAATCGCCTCCACGCTGCCGGTAAAGCCAGCGGCTGCTGGTGGCTGCAAAGCGACTTGCTCGATATGGCCGTTGGCGGCCGTGATGCGTGATTCGCCGCGCACCGTTATCAACTGGCCGTTCAGGCGGATTTCCGCGGTCAGCTCTACATCGTCAAGCGTCGCTGGAAAGACCTGCCCCTGAATATTCAGCACGCGCCCCGCCTCGATGAGTGCGCTTTCGAGGCTTCCTGTAACGCCTGCCAACGCGCTGATGAACAGGTTGCCGAAGGCGTGCCCACCCAACGCGCCACCGGTGAACCGGTGCTGAAACAGGCGCGTCATCAGCTTCTCGTCATCTGCCAACGCCGCGATATTGTTTCGCAGGTCGCCCGGTGGCAGCACGCCCAGTTCCTTGCGCAGTCTGCCCGAACTGCCCCCGTCATCGGCAACCGTGACCACCGCGGTCAGATTGCTGGTGTACGGCTTGAGCGCCCGCAGTGTGGCCGGCAGGCCGGTTCCCCCGCCAATTGCCACAATGCGTGGCCCGCGTCCGCGCCGGCTGTGATCATACACCACATCCAGCACCGCGCCGGGCTGATTAACGCGGTAGGGCGCGAGAATAGCCCGCGACAAGCCGAAGACCGCGATGCTGATGGAGGCCACACCGGCCAGTAGCAGCAGCGCAATCAGGCCCAGCGGCAGGTAGGGTAACTGCGGGGCCTGCCTGGCGTAAAGACCGAGCACACTGAACGTCAGCCCAGCCGTCAGAAGGATCACGCCGAGAATGACCAACACAATCCAGCGTTTGACGCCCAGTCCCGGCATGAACCAGTTGCGGCTGGATAGAGCTGGCTTCATTCAGGCCGCTGTCCACAAACCTCTCAACGAATATTAAGATTAGCACTTCGATGGCTGGCTGTCAAAGGCGAAACCGTCCTTCCCCCCTCAGCGGTACGCAGCGAAGTGGAGGGGGGCGAGTGGGCTGGCAGGGGTAGGTTTGCGAGTTCAGGCTGCCGTCTCACATCTGCCCGCTTTGCGTCTATCCTGTCCACCATACGTTCGCCCCAAACGCGCGCACCGGGTCTAAGATGAAGGCTGCCGTACGGCCGGGCCGCCCGCCAAACCTGTCCATTGTGCGCTGGTTGTCCACTATTCTGTCCTGTTGTCCTGCAACTTCTTCCCTCAGTCCGAGTCCACTATTTTAATTCTGTCCAGTTGTCCACTCTTTCACAGGCTTGCTAATAACACCCCATTCGCCCACGCCACCGTGCGTTGGCCCAATTGCGAACATCCGGACGCGCACTCTTTCTCCCCCTCTCGCTTTTCGGAGAGGGGGCCGGTGGGTGAGGTTGCACTTGTGGGGCCGGTGGGTGAGGTTGCACTTGAGGGGCCAGGGGGAGGTTACAAACTTGTCCCCGCGCATTTCTCCATACCCACCGGGTTGTTATGAGCGCACGGTGCGCTGGATGAGCCACGCGGCAATCAGGAGGACAAGCGCCCCGGCAAGCGTCAGCGCACCAACAGTGATGGCCGCGTCGAACCAGAACTGCTCTGGGAACAGGCGAATCAGGGTGTCGGAGTAGGCGAAGACCCAGCTTCCGCCGGAAAAGAGCAAGGCGTGAAACGTGTTGAAGAACGTGTCCCAGGCGGCGACGGCAGAAACCGCCACTGTTGCCACCAGCCCGATGGCCAGCAGCGCTCCCGTTCGCAGCCCCCGAACCAGCGCGGGACGGTTGCGCCGCGCCAGGAAAAGGCCGCAGACGAGCGCGATAACCCCGGCCGCGCAGGTCAGCAGGAATGCCCACTGCGTCACCCGCTGCACGTCGCGCAGGTGGCCGATTTCGCGGGCGTTGAACAGCGTGCCACCTCGTGGGAATGTGAGGTCGCTCAGGAAGCGTGTCTGGCGGTTTGCGATCAAGAAATCGAGCGTCAGCGGGGCGTATTCCAGACGCTGCGCGGTCGTCATGCCGTACGAATCGGCCGGGAAGCCGGCGCGCTGATACTCGATTTGCAGGTAAAGCGGCGTCATGACCAGCCGGATGGCCAGCATCAGCAGCAGCAACGGCACGAGCAGGGCGAGAGTAACCGGCGCAATACGTGCAATCACGGCCCTAGCCACCCGCCTGCAGTTGTTCCGCGCCGCCACCGAGCAGGAAGTTGAGCACGAGCGAGTCAACGAGTGTTTCAACTGGCGCGCGGTCATCGGTGAACACGACATTGCCGGCCTGCGCGGGCACGAGGGATGAAACACCAAGCGCCAGTGTGTCGCGCAACAGTTGGGGTGTAGCGGCGGGCAGCGCAGCCAGATTGGCGGCGAGATCGGCGTCGGCCGTCGGCTGCATGGTGGCGACGAGGATGGTATTGAACGAGGCGGGCACGTCCATCGCGTGGACAGTCGGGAAAACCTCCAGCATGGTCGCCGTCAGGGCATCTACCAGGCGGCGGTCGCTATCGGTGCGCCCGGCATTGATGACCACCACGCCGTCGTCCGCCAGCTTGCTGCGGATCTCCTCGAAGTACTCCACAGTCGTCAGATGCCAGGGGATATACGGCGGGCGGTAGGCGTCAATGCCTACCATGTCATACGGGCCTTCCAGTTGGTTGAAGGCGTAGCGCCCGTCCCCCGCAATCGCGTTCAACTGGGGCAATTCGGCGGTGTCCATGCCGAAATAACGCTCTCCGGCGGCGATGATATCCGGGTCAATCTCGATGCCGTCAATCTGCACGTTCGGGTAAACGTGAGCGTACTGGCGGGCAATTGTCCCGGCGGCTAGCCCGATCAGAGCGACGCGCTGTACCGTATCTGGGTCATGCGGCGCGGCATTGAAGTAGGGGCCGGTGAGGAAGAAATCCCATGTGCGGCCATAGCCGTATTGCGTGGGGTGATATTGGCTGTGGACGCCCTGGCCCTCATTGAGCGAGAGGTAGCGGTTGCCCGCGCCGTCTTCCAGCACCTGGATGTAGTTGTAGGCGCTTTCGTCCTCGTAGAGCAGGGTAAGTCCAGCCGATGCTGCGCGCAGCGGTCCGGCCGATACGAGGAAAAGCAGCACGATGATGACGACCGGCATCCACAGCATGATCAGTCCACGCGTGCCGCCGTGCATGACCAGCCCGATCAGGCCGATGACGAACAGGATGCCCGAGAAGAGCATGAACGTGCCGGTGGTGCCGATTTCCGGTATGAACAGGAGCACGGGCAGGAACGTGCCGAGCAGGCTGCCAAGCGTGCTGATGGCATAGATGCGCCCGGAAGTCCGGCCCACGTTCTCGACCGAAGGCACGGCCAGTCTGATGGCGAAAGGCGACGCCGTGCCGAGCAGCGTAATCGGCACCGCGAACAGGATCAGCACCGAGATGAACGAGCCAATCGCCAGCCCGGCTTCCGAGCCAGCGACCGCCGTCGCCGCGCCGCGCAGGACGGGCCGCGCCACCAGCGGCACCAGCGCGCACAGGAATGCGCCCCACACCAGAATGCGGTAGAACGTGCGGTAGTGGGGAGATCGGTCCGCCCAGCGCCCGCCGATGAAGTATCCGGCGGCCAGATAGAGCAGAATCAGGCCGATGACGTTGGCCCAGATCAGATTGCTGGCCCCGTAAACGCTGCCGAGCAGCCGCGAGGCGGACATTTCGATGGCTAGTGTGCTCATGCCCGCCGTGAAGACGGCGACCATTAGCCATTTGTTGCCCCGGCGCACACCCGGCGCGAGAGTGGAGGAAACTGCCATGTACCTGCCGTTCGACTGGACGATCAGGAGTGCAGAACCAGAGGACGCAGCGGCAATTGCCGGCATCCTGCACGACTGCTGGCCGGATGATACCCCTGATATTGAGCGGATAACCAGACTCATCCGGTTGGGCCAGCATCGTACCTCCTGTTGTTGGGCGGGTGCTTCCTGCGCCGGATTCGTGGATGCGTTTCGTACGATAAGCGCAGAGGGCAGCGGGCGCTGGGAAGTAGATCTGCTGGCGGTCCACGAAAATCTGCGGGGCCTGGGAATCGGAACGTCACTGGTTCTGGAAGCTATCGAAACGGCTCCGCCAGATGTGGATCTGGCGCGCGGCCTTGTGCGCGTGGGTAATGTGGCGGCGGGACTTGCCTTCGCGATGGCTGGCTTCCATACAGAAGGCGTGCGGCTGACCCTGTACACGGCGGCGCCGCTGGCGTCGAAACTGGCTCTTGAAGCCGGGCATATCGTGCCCGTCGAAACCTTCACCTACAGCGGACTCTGGCTCGAGGGCGTCCCGTCATTTGGCGTGCTGAAGGCCGCGCGTATCAGGGCGGCTGCATTGGGTGTTAGACAGGTGGGGATTCTCGTTTCGGCAGAGTACGGTGAAGTGTGTGAAGCAGCGGGCTACGCGGCAGAGGGTGTATTTCGCTGGTGGATGCGTGGACTCTAGCTCATCGGCTGGGCCAGCGCGGCGGTCACATCATCGCCGTAGCTCACTACAATCGAGGGGATTTTTGCCAGCCGCAGCATGATCTGTGCCTCGCGCAGGTCCGGTCCAGCGCCTGTAAAGCTGGCGGGGTCGAGCAGGATGCACACCGGCCGGATACCGCGCCGCCCGATGATCTGCGCCTCCGTCACCCACGACTCATCCACCGAAGACGTGATGATGACGAGCGAGGTTCCGCGCGTGAAGTAGGGCGTTTCCAGTGAAAGCATCTGGGCGAGGCTGTAGGTCGAGAAGCTTCGAGCGACGGCCAGCGCCTGCAGGATACGCGTGAACTGGCGGCCTCCGCGTTCCGGCTGATAGACCTCGCGGTGTGGAATATAGGCCGCAAATCCGAGCGCGCGCTCCTTGTCGAGGAAATAGCGAACGAGCGACGCTGCGATGGTGACGGCATATTCCTCGCTGCTCGCCGGGATTTCGCCGCCGCGCGGGATGGCCGGCCCACTGCCGTTGACGCGCTTCAGGCCCGGCCGTTCCGCCAGCGACGACGCTGAGAAGTCTACGAACAGCCAAACATCCACCAGCGGGTCAATCTCGAATTCCTTGACCATCAGCCGGTCGCGGCGGGCTGTGCTGGCCCAGTGAATGCGGTTGAACGAGTCGCCGGGCGCGTATTCGCGCACGCCGGCCGCGCTGCTGGTCGTCGTCGTGGCGCGCCGCCGCTGTGCTTCTCCGCCGGAGAGCAGGCCGATGGGTAGCTCAAAATCGGTCACGGGCAGGGTCGCCGGATAGACGAGAATACGTGAGCGTGCGTCGAGCGTGCGCCGGGCGGAAAACAGCCCGAACGGATCGCCACCGATAACCGTGACCGGGCCGAGTTGGTAATCCCCGCGCACACGGCAAGTGGTATCCGCCGACCACTGGTAGCGCCCGAACGGGCCGAGCGCGGGCACGACGTGGCTGGCGCGGTGGCCGGGCAACGTGGACTCGTCGCGCACTTCTACCCACAGTTTGGGTAGCGGCGAGCGATTACGGATGCTGAACGACTCTTCCAGCTTGCGGCCCACCTGCGCGCGGCGGGTGCGCGTTCTACGGCCGATGGCCAGCCAGCGTACCGATGTCCAGGCATAGACCATAGCCAGCACATACAGCGCAGCCAGGATCAGGGCGAGATTGAAGAAGAAGGCGCGCCCGGTAATTAGCCCGCCGATCAGGACGCCGATCAGCAGTAGATAGAGTACGTTGCGCTGATGAGGCACGGCGCAGCTCCGCGGCTAGCGGGCCGAAGCGCCCGGCACAGGGGTGCTGGCGAGCACGTCATGCACGATGGTTCGGGAGGAGACATCCTTGATGCGCGAGGCCGGGCCGATGATGATGCGATGGGCCAGCGCGACTTCGGCCAGCGCCTTGACATCGTCCGGGATCACGTATTCTCGCCCGGCCATCGCTGCGCGGGCCTGCGCGGTGCGGAAGAGGGCCAGCGAGCCGCGCGGGCTGCTGCCGAGATAGACATCCGGGTGGGTGCGCGTCGCGTTGACAAGATCAACGATGTACTTTTTCACTTCGTCGGCGACGTAAACTTCGCGCACGGCGGCCTGCGCGGCGGTCAGCTCCTGCACGCTCACCACCTGATAGAGCGCGGCCAGCGGATGGGTGACCTGCTGCGACGTGAGGACGTTCATTTCATCGGCCGGGGCCGGGTAGCCGAGCTGAATACGCAGCAGAAAACGGTCAAGCTGCGCTTCAGGCAGTGGGAACGTGCCCTCGTATTCGATTGGGTTCTGCGTGGCGAGTATCAGGAACGGATCGGGCGTGGCGTAGGTGACGCCGTCCACCGTAACCTGCCGTTCTTCCATCGCTTCGAGCAGGGCGGCCTGTGTTTTGGGCGTGGCGCGGTTAATCTCGTCGGCCAGCACAATCTGGGCCATGATCGGCCCGGCCCGGAACTCGAACTCGCGCGTCTTCTGATTGAACAGCGAAATGCCAGTCACGTCAGACGGCAGCATGTCTGGCGTGAACTGAATGCGGCTGAACGACGAGCCAATCGAACGGGCCAGTGCCTTGGCCAGCATCGTTTTGCCGACGCCGGGGATATCCTCGATCAGGATATGGCCCTGGCTGAGCAAACCGAGAATCGTCATGCGCACTTCGTTGCGCTTGCCGACGATGACCTGGCTGACGCTGACGGCGATCCGTTCGGCCACTTGCTGCACAATTTCGGCATGACGTGTTTTGCTGGCAGCCGGCGGGCGCGCATTCGTTGGATAGCTCACGCAGGTTCTCTCAGGGTTGAATAATCACTGCGGCCAAGTATAGCATACGGCTCGGTTGGCACTGGCGGCCAGCGGGCAAGCGCTGGCTAGCCGTTGGCCCAACGCGGACAGCCTGCCATTTGCCCGGTGCGGCGCAACCGCTATAATCCAGCGCGTCCCCAACCGCGTTCGCGGTGGATGGAGTGTGCGTCTTGGACGACCTCCGAATACAGCCTGCCCGCGTTGTGGAGCGACCCCATGGCGAAATCTCGCACTGAATTGATGGCCGACCGGCTGCGCGACTTGCAGGCGACCACGCCGGAAATCGAGGCGTCGGCGGTTGTCAGTGTGGACGGCCTCACCATTGCGTCTTCCATGCCGGTCAATATCGAGGAAGATCGCGTGTCGGCCATGTCGGCGGCCATGTTGTCGCTGGGCGAGCGCATCGCTACCGAACTGGGGCGCGGCGTGCTCGAGCAGGTGCATGTGAAGGGCAATGCCGGCTACGTCATCCTCATGAGCGTGGGCGAAGAAGCGGTGCTCACCACCCTGGTGCGCGAAGGCGCGAAGCTCGGCCTGATTTTCCTGGATATGCGGCGCACGGCGGATGATCTGAAGCGCCTCGTGTAGGCGTGTTCCACAGGACGTGTGTGCGCGGTGGGGTGATCGCCTGAGAACGGGCTGGTTTCCCCACCGCGCTGTTTGAGGGGGCATACGATGGTTGATCCGAAATTCATCTTCCTCACCGGCGGCGTGGTCAGTTCGGTGGGCAAGGGCGGTACCGCCGGGGCGCTGGGACGCATTCTCAAGGCGCGCGGCCTGAAGGTCGCTATTCAGAAGCTGGACCCCTATCTCAATGTTGACCCAGGGACGATGAGCCCGTATCAGCACGGCGAAGTGTTCGTGACTGCCGACGGCGCGGAGACCGACCTCGACCTCGGGCATTACGAGCGCTTCATTGACGAGAACCTGAGCCAGGCCTGCAATGTGACCGCCGGGCAGGTCTACAGCCACGTCATCGAAAAAGAACGGCGTGGCGATTTCCTGGGCGGCACCATCCAGGTCATTCCCCACATCACCAACGAAATCCGCCGTCGTATCGCGCTGGTGGGCAAGGAAAGCGGCGCCGATGTCATCATTGTCGAGGTCGGTGGCACGGTGGGCGATATCGAG
>JAEURB010000419.1 GCA_016788435.1 Anaerolineae bacterium
CAATTCTGCGCCTTCGAAGCGGCGCACCAGCGGCAGAATCGGGGCCGAGGGAGACATGCCGGCCGCCGCCGCTTCCGGCCCGTCTGAGCGCAGCGACGCAATCGTGCCGCCCGCCGCAGGTTCGACCACGCGCAGTTCCCAAACCGGCAGGCCATCGGCAGGCGGCGCGGTCCCCGGCAGGTAATAGACGATCCCCAGCGCGACGAACGCGCCGTCGCCCCGGTAAGTCGCCCGGCAGCCAAGCGCAGGGCCAAGTTCCTGGCGCAGCAGGTTGGCTTGGCTGGCCAGATCGCGCACGACCAGCGCCGCAGTGGGCGTGGTTGTGCCATCTCCATACTGAACCGGGCAGAGCGCGACCTTCGAACCATCCGGGCTAAGGCCGATATCGAACGCCGACACAACCTCGCCGGAGTTCAACCCCAGCGGCAGCACCGCCTGCGTCCCATCAGAGTTGACGCGAACCAGCGCCTGCGCGCCGGAATCGAGCAGATAGACCGCCCACGTTGCCTGCGCCTGAACCCCGGCGCTAACCGTTAGCGCCAGCAGGCACAGCAAAATGAGCGCGGCGTGGCGCGCGAGGGACGACACCGTCATCAGGACAGCCCTTTCAACCAATGGGCGCACTATCCGCCACGACGGCGGCGGCGGCGGCGGAAGAACAGGAAGTACCACCCCAGCGCAATTGGCGGAACAATGCACAGCAGGCTTTGCCAGAGCAATCCACCCTGCGCGCCGACGGTATTCCATAACCAGGCGACCACGCCGATAGTGGCGTTGAGCACGAAATTGATCAGCGGGATGCAGAGCGTATTGATGAAGTTGAAGATCGGACCGTCATCCTGGATGGGCGGAATGGTCACAACGCCTTCCGGCATCGTGGAGATGGTCGCCGTCGGGGCCATCGTCGCCGCCAGCGGCACCGGGGTCGTGTTCGGCTGGGCGGTCACATCGGTCGAGGCCTGAGCCGAGTAGAACAGCGGCACCCCGCCCGTCGTTGAACCATCGGCGGCCTGCGCCCCAAGCTGGTCGCTGGCCACCGAGCCATACACGACGACGCCACCGGAAGCTGCAATCGGGGTCACGGACGGGATAGCCGTCGGCTGTGACGCGCTGGTGGGCGCGACCGCAGCGGCCGTTCCGGTGGGTGCTGTTCCTTCCGGCGTTCCGCAGGCCGCCGCCGTCACGGCGAGCAACAGCAGCATCAGGAGAAACCCTGCTCTCTTGCTCATCGTCCCCTCGCCTCTTGCACGGCGCGCAACCCGGCACAAACTCGTTCGCGCAGATTAAACCATCCCGCAGGCAGATCGGCAAACGAGATTCTGACCGAATCTCAGCCCTTTGTCTTACAACTCCAGGCTGTCAATCGCGCCGCGCAGGATTTCGGCGCTGCGGCGCAGGGCCTGCGTTTCGTTCGCGTCGAGCGGCACATCCAGCGATTCGAGCACGCCAGCGCCGCCCACCAGGTACGGCATGGCCAGCGTCACATCGCGCACGCCAAGGATGTCCTCGTGCAGCGCGCAAACGGTGAGGATGGCCCGTTGATCGTGCAGCACCACGTTGACGCACTTGGCGATGGCGCTGCCCACGCCGTAATAAGTCGCGCCCTTGCCCTCGATGATGCGATAGGCCGCGTGGCGCACCCCGTCATCAATGACCAGGCGCTCGTCCTCGGTCAGGTCGTAGTGGATGCGGTCCAGAAATGTGGAAAGGGGAAGCCCGCCGACGGACACCAGCGACCAGGCCAGCACTTCCGAATCGCCGTGTTCACCGAGCACCAGCGCGTGCACGTGCGCGGGGTCTACGCCCAACTCGGTGGAGAGCAGCGCCCGGAAGCGGGCCGTATCGAGCGTGGTGCCGCTGCCGAAGACTCGCCCGCGCGGCAGGCCGCGCTCCTCGGCGATGTGCGCCGCCAGATGCGTCATGATGTCCACCGGATTGGTGGCGATCACCAGCACCGCCTCCGGCGCGTGGTCGAGGATCGAAGGGATGACCGACCGGAAGACTTCGGCGTTGCGCTCAAGCAGCTGCAGGCGCGTTTCGCCCGGCCGCTGGTTGACGCCCGCCGACACCACCACGACCGATGCGCCCGCCAAATCAGGGTAATCGCCCGCCCTTACCAGCATCGGCTCGGCAAAGGGGACGGCGTGGAAAATGTCTTCCGCCTCGGCCACCGCCCGCGCCTTGTTGTAGTCCAC
The DNA here is from genome assembly GCA_016788435.1 of Anaerolineae bacterium. GTDB lineage: Bacteria > Chloroflexota > Anaerolineae > Aggregatilineales > Phototrophicaceae > Flexifilum. The sequence continues at coordinate 2,196 of JAEURB010000419.1, forward strand.
CAGCACGATTTCGCGGCCCACGCCGCGCATGACCATCGCGTACGCCGCCGCCGAGCCGACCATTCCTGTACCCACTACGCCGATTTTCATGGGAATTGCTCCTGAACTTTCTCTGTAACGAGCGAAACCACAGAAGTTGTACCCATCATGAAACCGGCCGTGAGCGCCGTGCGGGATAACTCAGCCACGACATTACGGAGATACCATTCGTTCAGAATAACTCATATATAATGGATGCCGGTAACCCAATGATGACAGGTTTGACCCACCACAATCCATCTATTCACCGAGGACGATTAGCCATGACCGATCTGGCTGTACTGCGGTTTGCGGCCATCCTCCACTGGTTCATCGCCATCGGTTTTGGGGTGTGCTGTTTGCCCGCCATAC
>JAEURB010000441.1 GCA_016788435.1 Anaerolineae bacterium
CCGAATCTTGCGTCGTTCGGCGTCGCCCAGGATGACCGCCGGACTCCAGAAGCCCATCGGCTGATTGTTCAGCAGCCCCAGATAGAAGGGCAGGGGATGATACAGGCGCAGCCAGGCCGACTGGTAGACGAGCACCGCGAAGGCCGCCGCATGGCTCTTGGGGAACGAGTATCCGGCGAATCCCCGCAACTGGTTGTAAATCTGCCGGGCTGTCGCCTCGGGTACGCCCTGCCGGACCGCCCCCTCGACGAAATCATGCTCCAGCGCCGCTAACTCCTGCTCCGCTCGTTTGCTGCCGAGCGCCCGGCGCAGCAGTTCACCCTGTCCCGGCGTGAACCCGGCGATGTCGCGCGCCACCTTCAATACCTGCTCCTGGAACAGCACCACGCCGAGCGTCTCGCTCAGGGCCGGTTCCAGCCTCGAATCGAGGTAGGTGATGGGTTCGCTCTTGTCCCGCCGCCGCAGGTAGGGATGCACCATATTGCCCTGCACCGGGCCGGGACGGATGAGTGAAATCGAGATGATGACATCGTTAAAGCAGCGAGGCCGCAGGCGTGGCAGGATCTGCGCCTGGGCGCGGGATTCGACCTGAAACACGCCAATCGTGTCGGCGGCGCTGATCATCCGGTACACAGCCGGATCGTCGTGGGTGAGATGGCCGAGGTCGAGAGACTGTCCCGTCAACGCATAGACATGTTCAACCGCGTCGCTGATAGCCGACAACATGCGCAGGCCAAGGATGTCGATCTTGACCATGCCCGCGTCTTCGAGGCCGTCCTTGTCCCACTGCACGACGAACCGCCCGGGCATGGTGGCGGGCTCGGTGGGCAGGCGTTCGTTCAGTGGTGGGCCGGTCACGACCATGCCGCCGTTGTGGATGCCGAGATGCCGAGGGGCTCCGTCGAGTTGACGGCACACATCGAGCAGTTTCGCCCAGCGGTTGCTCATCCAGCGGCTGCCCAGGGCACGTTGCAAATCCGGCGAGTCGGCAAGCTTCTGCGGGTCGCTGGTGTCCAGCCACTTCGCCGCTTCGGCCACCGCGTCCGGGGGCAGATTCAGCGCCTTGCCCACATCACGCAGAGCCGAGCGGGCGCGATAGGTGACGAGGGTACAGGCCATCGCGGCGTGAGCATGCCCGTAGCGCTGATAGACGTACTGGATGACTTCCTCGCGCCGTGCAGCGTCGAAGTCGATATCGACGTCGGGGGTGGTCTGTCGTTCGGCGCTGAGGAAACGTTCGAACAGCAGCGCGTGGCGCAGCGGATCGACCGGGGTGATATCGAGCAGATATGCCACCAACGAATTGGCGGCGCTGCCTCGTCCCTGACAGCGGATCCCCTGTCCCCGCGCGAAATGGATCAGGTCGTTCAGGATCAGAAAGTAGTTGCTCAACCCGGCTAGGTCGATCACGGCCAATTCGTGCTCGATCTGGCGCAGCACCGCTTCCGAGGTCTCGCCGTACCGCCGGAATATTCCAGCGACACACAGGTCGCGCAGGTACTTGGTCGCCGTCTGTCCATCCGGCACCGGGAACACAGGCAGATCCTGCACGCCGGAGTGAAGCTCGAAGCGGCAGCGCTCGGCTATTTCCATCGTGGCCGCCAACGCTGCCGGGTAGGCGGAGAAGCGTTCGGCCATCTCGGCTGCGCTCTTCAGCCTGTACTCCGCATTCAGCCGCAACCGTCGGCCTGCCTCGTCGAGGGTGACACCGTGACGGATGCAGGTCATCACATCGGCTGCCCGCCGTTCTTCGATAGTCGCATAGTGAACGTTGTTGGTGGCCACCACCGGCAGATGCAGCGCATCCGCCAGCCCGGCCAGCGCGTGCATGAGCGCCTCGTCGTGCAGCAGCAGGTGGTGCTGGAGTTCGATGTACAGATGGTCTTGACCGAACCAGTCGCGAAGGCGCTGGGCGGCTCGCCACGTTTCCTGCGAGTCTTTGCGCAGCAGCGCTGACACCACCGGCCCCTTGCGGCAGCCGGACAGCGCAATCAAACCATTCGTATGGCCCTCCAGTTCCTCGGCGGGGAGCAGTGCCTCTCCTTTGGGGGCGTTGTGGCGGGCACGGGTGATCAGTGCGCACAGATTGCCCCAACCGCGCTCATTCTCGACCAGCAGCGTCAAGTGGCCTGAAGACGTGGTCAACTCGGCGCCGACGATGGGCCGGATGCCCGCCGCCTCCGCTGCCCGCACAAACCGAGGCACACCGTACACCGCGTCGTGATCGGTGATCGCCAATGCTGGCAGGTTCAGGGCCACGGCGCGATTCACCAGTTGCTCAACTGAAGAGGCTCCATCGAGCAGCGAGAACCATGAATGGCAGTGCAACTCGGCGTAGGATGGGTCAGTCATAGATCCGCCTTACGAACCAGGCACCGGCGATATGATCATGAACAAGCAGCAGCGTGCCACCGTTGTCGAGCGTGGTCTTGTAGTAGTCCCGTTGAACAGGGGTATCCCACCAGCCGATATCGACCCGCCAGCTGTTGAGTACGGCTTCAATTCGCGAAACCCGGCCGCGCCAGTGCAGGGTGCGGGGGCATCCATCCGCTCCACATTTAACCGGCACCGGAATCCGGTCCGTCCGGGCACGGCTCATCCGGCCTCCAGGGAGGGGAACTCCACCATTTCCGGCATCAGCTCCGCCTGTTCAGGTACGACCGCATGTACGAAAGCAGCCGTGCGGTGACGCGCTTGATGAGTTGCCGCTGACTGACGGGGCGTGCGGCGTTTCGGGATGGGTTCATCAAACAGGCTCAGTTGGCGGGGCTGGCCGGCTGTGAGCCCGCTCAGTTCAAGGTCGAGCGTCGTCACCTCAGAGCGTGGCATGGCCGCGCACAACTGGCGAAGCGTATGGAACAGATCGCGCTCGGCCACTAGTGGCTCGCGCGGCGTGTGGGACTGCTCCTGCGTGCTGCCCCGTTCGTACCCCAGATACAGCGACAGATGTCTACAGGCTGCGCCTTTGGCCCCCAGGCGTGCCCCAGCCTCGGCCGCCAGTTCCTGAAGGGCGCGATCGAGCTGTCCCTCATCGGCCAGCGGTTC
>JAEURB010000475.1 GCA_016788435.1 Anaerolineae bacterium
TGCCAGAACAGCGCGTCCTCGCGAACGAGTATCGGGCGCGCCGTCAGTTCGGCCACCGTATGATCATCCGTGAAGTTCAGCGACCAGAGCAGGAGCTGGCGTTCCTCTACGACGCGCAGGCCGAGCCCGCGCATGGCCGTCAGGAAGGCGGGCGGATACAACCCATCGAGCAGGCGCAGCCGGGCCGGGCCGCCCATTGCCCGCAGTTCATCAAGCGCAGCCCGTACCTGGGCATCGGGCACCCATACCGCGCCGTGCCGGGGCGTGACGAAGCCTTCGGCCGGGCGGCGGGGATCAACGATGCAATCCACCACGCCGGCCTGCGTAACCATCGCGCCACCGGCGGTCGCTTCGGCCACCAGCGCCGCTGTCACCTGGCGCAAGCGGGTGCGCCATATCCGGTACTGAGATTCGTTCATCAGCAGTCGCCCATCATTTGGCGCTGATAGTAACAGAAGTGTGTGAGGCGGGGCAGTGTGGAACGGACATGGTTACAATCCGGCGCGAATACGATCAACCGGAACGGAGACGGATGGATGAAGATTTACACGCGGACGGGCGACGATGGCTCAACGGCGTTATTCGCGGGCGGGCGCGTGCCGAAGCACCATCTGCGCGTGGAATGCTACGGCACGGCGGATGAACTCAATTCGGCGCTGGGGTTGGCGCGCGCGCTGCAGCCGCTTGCGCTGACGGATGAACGCCTGCACACCGTACAGCGCCAGTTGTTCAATCTGGGGGCAGACCTGGCCACGCCGCTGGAGGCGCCCACGAACTATACTGTGCGCGTGCTAGCCGAAGATGTCGCCTGGCTGGAGGCCGAAATTGACGTCATGACCGCCGGGCTGCCCGAACTGCGCTCGTTCATTCTACCGGGTGGCACGCCCGCCGCCGCGCAGATTCACGCGGCGCGTACCATCTGCCGCCGCGCCGAGCGGCTTTGCACCTCACTCGCCGAACACGAGGCGCTCAACCCGCAGGCAATTCCCTATCTCAACCGGCTGTCCGATTTTCTGTTCACGCTGGCACGCTGGGAGAACCAACAGTCCGGTGTCGAGGACGAGCGTTGGACAGTGCGCTAAGGCGTGTTTGCAAAGGTCCTCATCTCACGGCCTCTTCTCCCGATCCGCTGGGTCTACGCGCGGCAGGGAGAAGGTGAACCGCGTCTGCACGAGTGTCGTTTTCCCTCTCCCTGAGGATTCTTTTCCCGACAGTTGTGTGAAGCGTGTCATTGAGCCCTCAACCCCTCGTTCCCCTTCTCCCGCGCAGCCCGCGTAGACACAGGGCATCGCGGCGAGAAGGGGAGGAAAGACCACGCGCTCGCGGTTGCCCCTCTCCCCGCGAACCGCTGTGTCCACGCGCGGTGCGTGGGAGAGGGGCGGGACGAAGTCCGGGGTGAGGGGTGGAACGGCCTGCACGCTGTCTACATACCCTGTTCCCGTAACTGTCGGGATTTGAACCCTGTGGAAGAGGGATTAAGGGTGAGGGCCGCAAAACCGCAGATCGATCACTTTGCAGACACGCCTGGAAGGCGAGAGCCACGCGCCCGTGTTCTCTCAGTAGACAGGTGGTGAGGGATACCTGCTAACTCCCGCCCCGGTGCGCGCCGCCGAGAAAGCCAGACATCCATTTGAGGGCATCCACTGCGCTGTGCGGCTCGGTTTCACCGTGCGCCAGTAGTTGATCGGCATCCTCGCGGCGCAGCAGGGCAGGCTTGGTGCGGCTGTCGCCCAATTCGCCGATCAACTGGGCCAGCGCCGCCAATTGGTTGGCCAGCAGTCGCACATCGGCCGGCGCTAGCTCGGGCAGCCGCTCGCCCAGGTCTATCCGGATCACCTCCGCGTCGAAACCCCGTTCCCGCTTCATCACCCCTTCGTAGGCCTCGTCGAGGCTTTGCAACAGGGCCAGCGCGCCTGCCACGCTGGCGGCGAAATCGGCCAGCGTCTGCTTGCCGAGCATCCTCCGCAGCGCCAGCAGGCTGACGGCCACATCCTGCGCTTCGCCCAACTCCGGTTCAGCGTCGAATGCCTTGCTGAGACGGGCCAACCGGGCGGTGGACATTGAGCGCGCGAAGGTCCGCCACCAGCTCAGGACGGCGGCGCTGACCGGTGCGTTCCAGCGGGTGAGGCCGGTGAGGCGGGCGAACGTGGCCACAAAGGCCGTGTCGTTCGCGTCAGCCTCCAGATTGGCGGTCGCGCGGCGGGCGCTGTCACGGGCAATCGCCTCATCGCGTGACGAGCGCGCCAGTTCCAGCAGTTGGTCGAGTGCCTCAGCCGGCATGGGCAAACCGTGCTGCGCCCCGCGCGCGGCCTGAACCGCCAGCGGCAAATTCGCGGCTGTCCATCCTTCGTCATTTAGCAGATCAAGTGTGATCGCCAGCGCTGTCCCTTCGCTGATTTGCCCGCCGCTGGCCAATCCGCCCACCAGCGCCACGCATTCGGAGGGGGAACGATGAGCCGCTTGCAGCGCATCGGTCAGGATCGTGCCAGCCTGCTCGGTCCAATCGGGCGCGGCGGTCATCGCCTTTATCAGCGCCTGTACGCGGTCATCTTGCCGCGCGCGCAAGGCGGCTGCCAGCAGCGCGGCCGCCGGCCCAGGGGGCAGCCAGCTGGGGCCGGCGGTCAGCGCTTCGACGATCTGTTGCGCGCTGAACGGCTCGGCCACCTGCACGGTCTGCGATCCGAAGGCCAGCGACCAGATCATTTCAATCGTTTCGGTGCTGAACAAGTCAGGCTGTTTTGCGGCGGCCGCGCGTGCGAGAGCCGCCAGCAGTAGTTCGACCCCATAGCCCGAGGCTGCGGCCAGCGATTCACTCCGCCCATCACACAGCAGTTCGCGCAGCGCCTGCGGCAGCCCCTCTCTGAAGGCCGCATCGTCGAGCAAACGGTCGAACGATTCCGGCTCGCGCTTGGCCGAGACGACCAGCATCGTGCGGGCGAGGTCGGGATGGGTGCGGCCCAGCGGCAGTGCCGTTTCTAGGCCATCGGCTAGCAGCGGCGTCAGCCCGTAGTTGAGCGGCTCACGAGCCAGCAGGCGCAGCCAGCTTCGAACAATTTCGACATCGCCCTCTTCAACCGCCACGCGCAGGGCCGCGCCGGCCGCTTGAGCCAACCGTTCCAGCCAGCGCGTATCTGGCGCATCGCCGCTGGCCACGCGGGCGCGTACAAAGGCGTACACGCCGTCCGGCTCGTTTTCCAGCCCGCGCTCAAGCTGCGGCAGCAGGGCCGCATCGAGCACGGGATCGGCGTCCATGGCGCGGGTCACCAGCAGCGCGGCATCGGTATCGCGCGCCAGCAGCGCATGTTCCAGCAATTGTCCATAGTAGGCCGGGCCGAGTTCGCCTTCCGGCGGCATCTGGCGCAATGCCTGCCGCAGGATTTCCGGTTCAACCGGTTCGCCGCGCATCACGCGATTGTCCAGCAGGCGGCGCTCGGCAATCGTGGTCAGCAGCGCGCCGAGCGGGCGGCCATCGGCAAAACGGGCGGCGATCCCTTCCAGCGCATCCACTTCACCCAGCAGGGCACTGATATCGCCATTCGAGATGGATTGCAGATACTGAACATACGGCGCGCTCTGCGCCCCTTTGGGCAGCGGGCCGGGATCGTTCCAGTTGGCGGTCCAGCGGCCGGTCGAGACATCGCGCCCGGCAAAGGCGATCCGCGCGTTAGAGGGTACCTCGGGGGCGCGCCGGGCCGTGAAGGTCAGTAGCAGCCG
>JAEURB010000481.1 GCA_016788435.1 Anaerolineae bacterium
GAAGGCCAGCAGCGTGCGCATGGCGGTGCTCTCGAACCAGGCTGCAGCGCCGGGTGCCGACTCGCGGGTGAGCATCACCGGGCCTGGCCGCTGAAGCTGCGCGACCACGTCGGGCATGGTGCTCAGGTCAATCGCCGGGGACTCGTTTTGCAGCCAGGCCGCCGACCCAGCATCGAGCAACACCCTGAGCGTGTCGCCATCGAGCAGGCCAAACTGCGCCCAGTCGCCGCCCACCTGCTGCACGACCTCGTCGGCCAGCGCCAGCAGGCGGCGCTGTGCACGCTCACTGTTCTGCCCTGCCGCGAGAATCATGTCCATGCCGAGCTGGCGTATACGCGCAACCGTTTCCTCGGCGATGGGTGGCGCGGGCTGTACGGCATAGCACAGCAGAACGCCCGCCGTCTGTGCATTGCTGGCAAGCGGCACGATGATCAGCGTCGAGGCGGACATCTTGCGCAGGTGCGCTGCAACCTCAGATTCAGCGCCCGGCCGTTCCAGGCGCAACACCATTCGCGTTTGGCACGCCTTGGCCAGCCCCGGAACGGCCCGCAGCGAAACGCGCGGCTCGCGGTCACGCGGGAAACAAACCTGCCGGTAGCGGGCCAGAGTCCTGACCTGCTGCGTTGCCGGATCAAACTCGACGATCTCGGCGTGCTGCGCACCCAACAAACGCATCATCTGGCTACTGACCGTCAGCAGCGTGCGGTCGAGCAAAAGAGTCGCATTGATTTCCTCACTGGCATCCACCAGCGTCTTGAGATCGCGCGCGCGCTTGACGCTCTGGCCGTGCACGCGGGCGTTCTCGATAGCGATTGCCGCATACGACGCCAGGTGGCCAAGCAGTTCCTGATCACGCGGTTCGAAGGTATCGTTCGTTGTACGGTTGGAAACACCGAGGACGCCAATCGGCCGGCCCTTCAGCAGGATCGGAACGTAGATCAGCGCGTTGACGAAGTACTCGGTCTTCACTTTCTGCGGGCCGCTGGCGCCGATCATTACCGGCTCGCCGCGCTGAAAGGCCAGGCCCGCCAGCGTATCCTGCGTTCGCACGCGGAAGTTGCGCGCGGTATCGGTGTCAATTCCTACACGGGCGCGCAGAAAAAGCTGGTCCGTTTCGCCATCGGGCAGCAGGATCATGCCCTGCTCGGCGCGGGTGAGCGAGCGCGCCGCTTCCACAACGCGGTTGAGTACCTCGCTGAGGTCCAGCACCTCGGTGAGTGATCGGCTGAGGGTAAAGAACGTTTCGACTTCATCCGAGCGCCAGGCAGATCCCGAAGTGGGTAGCGGGGCCGTCGTACTCGGTTCTCCCGGGCCCGGCTGCAATTTGAGCGCCCGGTTCAGCGCGTGGCGCAGCGCCTGCGCATCACCCCGCGCAACTATCTGGCAGCTTTCGCTGGCAGGCGTCTCCCAATCCCCGTCCGGCCACTGCACAACCATCGGCGGACAGTGGTCAAGGCGGCCGATCTGAGTGTAGGTCGCCTCACCCGTGACCCGATCCTGAAGCGCGGCGTCCACGACCAGCGCGTCAAACGGGCTTTTCCGGATGGCATAAAGCGCGTCGAGGTGCGAATAGGCCGCATGGACGCCAGCCGTTCGCGCCAGGGCTGTGGATGCCGCTTCCAGCAATCCATAATCCGAGGTGATGACGAGGACGCGCGGCTCGGGCATGATTACTTGCTCAATCTGCGGATACGCTCATCCAGGTCGTCTCCGCTGGCTGACTTCGTGCGTGGAGGCGAATCACTGGCGTTCGGCCGAACGCCCGCAGCAGGCTCGTCGAGCGCCTCGCGGGTTCCACGGAGCGCATCCTCGATGCTCGGCCGCTGATCGGGCGGCGCGGGAACCGAATGCGCCTCCCGAGCGCGTGCCACAGCCGTTTCCAACTCGCGCACCCGCTGCACAAGCTCGGCGGTCACGCGCTGATGTTCCTTCAGGTCGGCCTCAGTCATTTCCAATCGAACTTGTGCGCGCTTCAT
>JAEURB010000505.1 GCA_016788435.1 Anaerolineae bacterium
CAGCAGGCCCGGCGCGATCAAGCCGGCCGTGCCGTTGCCCGCGTCCACCACCACCTTGAGCGGGTGAGGGATTTTCACGCGCAGGCCGGTCAGCAGGCTGTAGGTGCGAATGGCGGCCTCATCGCGGTGTTCCGGGGCGCGGTGGTGGGCCTGCGTCAGTTCGCCGCTTTCGGTCAGCGCGCGCAGCGCCTGCAATTCGTCGCCATAAACATTCACCGGCCCAACGGACAGCTTGAAACCGTTCTGATCCGGCCCAAGGTGGCTGCCCGTCACCATCACGCCGCCCGCGTTGTCGTGCTGAACGGCATGCCAGTAGACGAGCGGCGTCGAGACGAGGCCGATGTCCACCACCGAACAGCCGGCGTCGCGCAGGCCCGCGCTGATAGCCCGCGCCAGCACCGAAGACGTGATCCGGTTGTCGTAACCCAGCACGGCCAGCCGCTTGTCGTGTTCGCGCAGCAGCCACGCCGCAAAGGCCGCGCCGATCCAGTAGGCGGCTTCGGCGTTGAGCGGCGCGTCATCGCCGGATGCCCGCCCGCGAATGTCGTACTTTTTGAAGAGGGAGGGTGCGATCATGGGAGCTCCGGCAGCGAGTTACGAGTTGAGAGTTACGGGTTACGAGAAGAAGCACGCCAAGACAGCCGCAGAATGGCCGCCTCGTAACTCTCAACTCGTAACTCGTCACTATTCCTTCTCGACTATCACGATTTCCTGCTTCACATAGGCGCGCACGTTGGCGGGCAGGTCGTGGTGGACGTGCATACCGGGGCCGACTTCAGCTTGAGCGCCGATCTTGACGCCGGGCATCGTCATCACGTCCACGCCGAGGAAGGCACCTTCGCCGATCACCGCGCCGAATTTGTCGCGCCCGGTGTCCAGTTTGTTGCCCTTGACGGCGCTGAAGACATGGCCGTGGTCAATCCGCAGATTGGCCGTCGTACAACCCGCCGAGAAGTTGACGCCCGGCGCGAACACCGAGTCGAGGACGCGGCAGGCGTGCATCGCGCAGCGTTCCGCCACGTAGCTGCGCGCGACCTCGGTTGTGAAGCCCACTTCGCTGCGCTCCAGCACCATCGAATGGCGGACGAGCGCGTTGTTGCCGACGATGACGCCTGCGCCGACATAAGCCGGCCCGACAACCGCCGCGCCGGGGAAGACTTTCGCGCCCGGCCCGACGTAGACATCGCCCACCAGCGTCGCGGTTTTGGCGATGAAGGCGCTTTCGTCCACCTGCTGTCCCTTGATCTGGCTGAGAAAGACGTTCATCACGTCCAGCACATGCCACGGGAACTTGAGCGCCGCCCAGTGGCCGGTGTAGGGTATGGCCCTGAAAGTGGCCGTCTTCATCAGCGCGTCCATCGCCCGTTCGTAGTGGTCATCGCTCGTCAGGTCGCGGCCATACTCGGCGCGTAAGGCATCGAACAAGGCGCGGCCATGTGGGTACAGATGAATGACGATGTTGACCAGATTGCTCGGCCGCTTGTCTGCGCCTGGTTTCTCGACGATGCCAGTCACGCGGCCACTGGCATCCACCACCAGGTAGCCGCCGGGGAAATATTCTGGGCGTTCATTGGCGGCTACGAATGCGGCTGTTGGGTTTTCGGCGTGGGCTGCCAGCATCCGGGCGTGCAGTTCGTCGTCCACCAGGTCGTGAATCTGATTGATGGTGATCGGCTGCTCGGGATCGAGCGCCGGTTCAGCGGCCAGAATCGCGTCGCCCATGCCTTTCGCTTCGGTCTGTACAACCACGCGGGCGCGCAGTTCGGTCAGGCTTTCCGCCAGCGCCGTCACTTCGGCCACGCTGTCCGGGTTGGCGACGATCACCGCCTCGCGGAAACCGAGCGCGGCATAGCGCCTGAGCTGCGTCGTCAGCAGCGGTTCGGGGCCAAAACGCAACAGGGATTTTTCGCGGATCGGCCACATGCGCGAAGACGCGCCGCCGGCCAGCACAATCAGCGTGGGAGTTGAAGACATCGGGCGAGTCCTTCGTTGGGCAATAAACCTTACCCCACTCGCCGCGCTCATCTCTCCCTCTCCGTATCGAGAGGGGGCACGGGAGTGAGGTGAAATGCCGCAAGTATAGTGCAAGGCGCGCCGGGTGGCACAGCCTTACAAGTCGTTTCCTGCCAGCTTATAATGGTTATACGTGGAGATACATTTCGCCCCTGCCAATCTCTAGTCTGATAGCTATCGTGATGAGGCCGTGGGCGGCATGATGAGGACAGAGCAATGACGAATGGAACGAATGGCAGTGGTCAGGCGGAGACCGGCACCTTCAAGTTGAAGGCCGGCCTGGCGCAGATGTTGAAGGGCGGGGTGATCATGGACGTGGTCACGCCCGAGCAGGCGAAGATCGCCGAGGATGCTGGCGCAGCGGCGGTGATGGCCCTCGAGCGCATCCCGGCCGACATTCGCGCCCACGGCGGCGTCGCCCGCATGAGCGACCCCGACCTGATCGAAGGCATCATGAAGGTCGCCACCATCCCGGTGATGGCCAAGTGCCGCATCGGCCATTTTGTCGAAGCGCAAATTCTTGAATCGCTCGGTATTGACTACATTGACGAGAGCGAAGTGCTGACGCCGGCCGACGAGGCCAACCACATCAACAAGCACAAGTTCAAAGTGCCGTTCGTCTGCGGCTGCCGCAATCTGGGCGAGGCGCTCCGCCGCATCAATGAGGGCGCGGCCATGATGCGCACCAAGGGCGAGGCCGGCACGGGTGACGTGGTCGAGGCTGTGCGCCATGCGCGGTCGGTGCAGGGCGAAATCCGCCGCCTGACCAGCATGGACGAGGACGAAATGTTCACTTACGCCAAGGAGATCGGCGCGCCCTACGATCTGGTGGTCGAAACCGCGAAACTGGGCCGCCTGCCGGTCGTCAACTTCGCCGCTGGTGGCGTGGCTACCCCCGCCGACGCCGCGCTGATGATGCAGTTGGGCGTAGATGGCGTGTTCGTTGGCTCGGGGATCTTCAAGAGTGGCGACCCCGCCAAGCGCGCCAAGGCGATTGTCGAGGCCGTGACGCACTACCAGAACCCGGAAGTGCTGGCCCGTGTCAGCCGCGGTCTGGGCGAAGCGATGGTCGGGATCAGCATAAGCGCCATGCCCGAAACCGACAAAATCGCCGGGCGCGGGTGGTAAAGCCAGAAACAGGTTCAGCAACCGGAAAGCCAGTGCGCGGCATGCACTGGCTTTCTTGTTTCTGGAACTTGTCTGTCTGGTCTAGGCATTGCAATAGTCCTCCACCGCGCAAATTGCGTGCGACGAATTGTGGCCCTACCATGGCGTAACAGCTCGGACGCTTGCCGGATGGAGGTTGGGATGAAGATCGGGATTGTCGGAGGAGGGATCGCCGGTCTTGCCGCCGCTTGGCTGTTACAGGAGCATCATCAGGTCACCCTCTTTGAGCAGCAGAATCGCCTGGGCGGGCATGCCGATGCGGTTGAGATTGAACAGGACGGCGAAGTCGCGCTGATTGATACAGGCTTCGAGTTCTTCTTCGATTCGATGTTTCCGCGCTTCAACCGGCTTTTGGCGCTGATCGGCGCAACCGTTCACCGCTATCCGATTTCGGCAACCCTTTACCGCGCTGATCACCGCCGGGCGCGCTTGATACCGCCCTACAGCCGGGAATGGTTTTCATGGCGAGCCTTCCATCCGTGCGCAATTGCCGACCTGCTGCTTTTTCAACTGGTCATCGCGCGATCAGCCCGCTTGATCGAAGCCGCTGATCCGTTCCTCACCCTCGAAGATTATCTGCGCACGCTCAGGCTGCCCGAACGGTTCAAGACCAACTTCCTCTATCCATTTCTGCTGGCCCAATGGTGCGTTGAACTGGAGGAGTTCAAAACATTCTCCGCCTACAATGCGCTCAAATACACGGTGATGAGCCGCCCAACCGGCTTTCCGCCGCTCAGTTACGGCAATGAGATCGTGGGCGGAACACGCGCCTATATCGCTGCATTGGAGACGGAGCTAACCAGCACGCAGATTCACTTGTCAGCGAACATCAGTGCTATCACCAATGCTGACGGGCAATTCGTGCTGCGTGATGACCACAGCGGTGAATACCCGTTCGACCGCCTGATTGTGGCAACCAGCGCGCCCACCGCAAGGCGATTATTGCAGGACTTGACGGGTACAGAGGCACGCCGCGCCGCGTTGGGCCGCATAGACTATTTCACGACAACCATCGCCGTCCACGAAGACCAGCGCCTGATGCCAGCGAACCCCGCCCATTGGTCAGTGGTTAACACCCGATACGATGGGACGCATAGTTCCAACACCATTTGGAAAAAGTGGAAGAGCAGGAAGCCAATCTTCCGCAGCTGGACGACGTACGATTCAGTCCCGCCCAGCCCGCTCCACGTCGTCCGCACCTACGAACATCCGAAGGTCAACCTGAATTACTATCGCGCACAAAGGGAACTGCTCTCCCTGCAAGGAGAAGGTAACCTTTGGCTGGCAGGGCTGTATATGCACGACATTGATTGCCACGAGAGCGCGCTGGTTTCCGCGATCAACATCGCCCGGAAGCTCGATCCCGCTTCGGGCAATTTGCAGCGCCTGCTGGAATGAACGGCGCTCGCTCACGCGCCTGACCGCGCTAGAATATGACGGGCACGGGGTCGAGGCGTTATAGTTCGGTTGTCAGTTTGGACTGAACGCATGAGCTTTATCATCGAGTCCAGAGGATCAGATTCGCCGCTGATCGAAACGGTGTGGCGCACGGAAAGCGCCGAGGCCGGGTCGTTTATCTCGTCCGCTGATATTCACTGTGGCATCGTTTTGACCAGGTATCAGGGAAAGACGACGGTCACAGTCAAAGGCCCGGAAACGAAGGCTTCTCCTGCCAGCTTTCCGGCCGATGCCGAGTACTTCGGCATTGTGTTCAGACCCGGCACCTTCTTGCCGCATTTGCTGCCGAAGCATCTCGCAGACCGTCGTGATTTCGTCCTGCCCGATGCTTCGAGTAAGACCGTTTGGCTGCAAGGTTCAGTCTGGGAATTGCCGTCGTTCGAAAACGCAGACACATTCGTCAACCGGATGGCGCGTGAAGATCTGCTGGTTCACGATGCCATCGTAACCAGTGTGCTGCAGGAACAGCCGCAATCGCTATCAGTACGCGCGGTTCAATACCGCTTCTTGCGGGCGACGGGTATGACGTACAGCACCGCGTACCAGATCACGCGCGCCCAACGGGCCGTCACGCTGTTGAGAAAAGGTATCTCGATTCTCGATACCGTCTATGAGGCGGGTTACTACGACCAAGCGCACCTGACCCGTTCCCTGAAGCGTTTTGCCGGGCAAACACCCGCGCAGGTCTCATAGGCTCAGTCCTATTGCGTTTTCCTACAATACGCTGGTTCCGGGCGCGCCTATACTGCATGATGTGCGGCCAAGAGCATCCTGAGGACTAGACAATCATGCGTAAAGTCATCGTGTCTACCATGGCGACCGCCAATGCGGTTATCGAGAGCCCGCAGCGCTGGTCATTCGAATACATGACCGAGGACCTGATGCAGTATGTCTTCGATCAGCTTTTCGATGCGGACGCGCTGATCATGGGGCGTGTGACCTACGAGGGGTTTGCTGAAGCGTGGCCGACACGCGCCGGGGCAGACGACTTCGCCGACCGGATCAACAGCCTTCCCAAATACGTTGCCTCGCGCACGCTTCAGGAACCGCTGATCTGGAACGCATCTCTTCTGAAGGGCGATGTCGCCGGCCAGGTCGCGCAATTGAAGCAGCAACCGGGCGAAAGCATCCTGCAGTACGGCCTCGGTGAGTTGACGTATACGCTGATTCAGAGCGGGCTGGTGGATGAGCTTCGCTTGCTCGTCTATCCGGTGGTGATCAGCGGGCCGAACATCTTCGCCGCGTTCGACCAGACGACCTTGAAGCTGCTGGAGACAAAAGTATTCGCTTCAGGCGTTGTTGCGCTGCATTACCAGCCCGCCTCCGCGCAATAACGAGCGGTCTGACCCATACTGACCAGTACGATTTGGCAAGACGCCGCCGAAGCCACCGGTCTCGGCGGCGTCCTGTCTGTCAACGGGTATCCTCAGCCCGCCACCGCATACACCCGCATCCGGCTGTCATTCGTGTAGCACGGGTTCGGGCCAGAACTGAACTGTTCGGAATGCAGCGTGACAAAACCGCTGCTATCTGGCAGCCAGACAATGTCGACCAGCAGCGGATCGCCGCTCGTCCAGCCAAGCTCGGTCGTTCGCCCGTCATTCTTACAGATATTGAGCGCCACGGTGCTGGTTTGCGTGGGAAGCGACTCGCTCAACGCGCCAGTTTCCAGGTCCAGTACGGCCAGGCTCATATGGTCGCAGCAGGGGATGGTGCTAACCACCCCGTAGCGTTCATCAGGGCTGATCGAGTAAATGGCGTATGGCGAGTCGAATTGCGTCACCAGTTCCCCATCCGGAATGGAGTAGACAAAGACCGATTCTGCCGGGTTGTCATAGTTGCCCGGTTCCGCCATCTGATGCAGATACAGGCGATCCGAATTGGGGCCGAACTCCGCAAAGGCCGATTCGATGCCGCCAGCCGGTTCCAGACGCATGATATTCTGCCCACTGGCGGCATCGAACACATAGAACGCCGAGTCATCCTGCGTGAGCGCCCGCGTGCGATCCGCGCTGTATGTTAGAAAATCCGTGTAGCCTGTGAAGCCGGGCAGGGCGGCCATGATCGCCTCGGCAGTCAGAATCCGGGGCGAACCTTCCACCGATGAAATCACGCCGGTTACCGGGTCAATTTCGAAGGATGCCGTCGCGCCGCTCATCCAGTCCACGAAATCAGCCGTGAGTGCGCCATCGCCGCCGATCACCAGCGGCCGGTCAGCACCGAACACCTCGCTTCCGGGTACGTCCATCTCGAACGGCCCGTCCGACGCGCCCACCACGGCTGCGTCTTCGGCTGACACGGCCAGCAGTGAAATCGTGAAATCGCTGATGCAGTTGAAGACGACCATCCACACGGTGCGGCCATCCGGGTGCATGGCGCCCATGCGCGGACACGCATCGCCGAGCGAATGTTCTCCAACCAGTGACAAGTCCGGGTCGTCCTGCGCTGCAGCAAGCGACCCCGGAAGGGCGAGGATGATGAAGAGTGCCAGTGCTGCCCATGCGCGAACCGTCTTCATTGCTCTGCTCCCATCCCTGCCTGCGCTGTTGTAAAGTGTGCTTGAAAAGGCTCTCATCCCCGCTCTGCTTCTCCGAACCGCTGTGTCTACGCGCGGGAAGTGGAGTAGGGGAAATTTGCATCCTGTGGAACGCGCCTTCCCTCTCCACTTGGGAGAGGGACAAGGGGTGAGGGCCAGTAGCTAGTCGCCACCTTCTTCCCACCGTTCGCTGAAAGTGATGCCGCGTTTTCGCACCTCGTCCATGAAGCGCCCGGCCGGAACCGCCTTCTCCAGTGGATGCACGCCAGGCGCAACCTCGCCGCGGCCGATGAACTGCGCCATGATTGCGGCGTGCCAGCCGGTCAGCCGTTCCATCGCCGTGAAGCCAGTCGCTGCGTCGTAGCGGTCAATCAGGTCTACGACGAACGAAAGCGCCCGCCCGTCCTTCTCGCCCCTGCCTTCGGCGCGCATCACGCAGATATCCTCGATCTGTGCGGCCCCCAACTGCGGCGCCAGTAGTGCGTGATACAGTTCGCGCGGCGCAACCGTCGCGCCCGATGGCAGCGTGATCGCCTCTTCGCGGAACAGCCCCAAATCTTTGAACGCCTTGAACTGCCGGTAATGCCCCGGGTAGCGCAGCGTCTTGTTCTCATAAACCTCCAGCACGCCTTCGAGCGAATACGGGACGGTGGACGTGCCGCCGGACGTCACAAAAGCCTCGAACTCACCGAGGCCGTCAAAAGTGACCATCTCCGGCTCGGTCAGCGCGTCCACCGGCGTCGGCACGCCCCCGCGCAGCGTCAGCGCCTGTCCGTCATACTCGTTGGTCAGGCCGTTGATGTGAAACGTGCATTGATAGCCCCACGGCTCCGGCGCATTCTGCGGCAGGCCGCCATCCCACAGCCGCACTTCGCGCGGTGTCGCGCCGCGCGCCTGCAACTGCTCGACAGCGTACAGGCCGAGCGTGTTGTTGAGGCCCGGCCCCATCCCGCAGTCGGGGACAATCGTCATACCCGCGGCGCGGGCTTCGTCAGTCAGCGCCCACTGTGCCAGCACCGTTTCCGTGTGCCCGCCGAGGTCCACCATGCTTGCCCTGGCCGCAATTGCCGCCTGCGTGCAGCCGGGGATCATGCGGACTGGCGTCGCGCACACGAAAACGTCCACCAGCTGAAGGGTCTCGGTCAGCGCCTGAACGTCGCTGGCGTCCACTTCCGCGGCGTCCGCCGCCGCGCGCCCGAGAAGACGATTGATACGCTCGGCCGCCTGGCGCGCCGCCTCGCCGTTGGCGTCAATCAGCAGCACGCGGCCCGCTTCGTTCCAGCGGGCCAGATCATAAGCCGCCGCCGTGCCCTGTTTGCCAGCGCCAACGACCGCGTAACGGATGGTTTGGGTCATGAGGTCTCCGTAAGGTTGAGCAAGGTGTTGGACGGGTGATTGTGACGAAGCTCGGTCTAATCGCTGCCGGTATCCAGCAGGGCGAATACACCAGGCACATCTGGCGCGAAACTGAGCAGTGCTTCCAGCGGGGTACGCAGGAACGCGGCCGCCTGCATGTGGTCGAGCAGTGCGTAAAGCGGGTCATAAAAGCCGTTCTGGTTGAGCACTATTAGCGGCTTGAGCGTCAGCCTTAACTGGCGCAGGCTGAGGATTTCGAACACCTCGTCAAGTGTGCCAATGCCGCCGGGCAGCACGACGAACGCATCGGCGCGGCGCTCCATCTCGGCTTTCCGCTGGCGCATATCCTGCGTGATGATCAACTCGTCGGCCAGGCGATAGGCCGTTTCGCGTTCGACCAGCGACTGCGGGATCACGCCGTGCACCTTGCCGCCGCCGTTGTGGACAGCGCGCGCGATTTCGCCCATCAGGCCGTTGCTGCCGCCGCCATAGACCAGGGTGTCGCCTCGCGCCGCCATCTGCCCGCCCAGGTCGGCCGCGACAGTATGAAAGGCCGAGTCCAGCGTCGTGCTGGCCGAGCAATAGACGCAGATGTTCATAGGCTGGCCGTTCCCGCCGCTGCCTGCAAACCGAGCGCCTTCGCTGTATCGGCCGTATGGTCTTTCTGGTGGCGGGCGATCACGCGAATGTACATGTCAATCGGGATAATGCCGATAACCGGGTGGCGGCCGGTCTTCTCCAGGTCGGCCGCGGTCAGCGTTTCGACCCATGCCATCAGGTCAGCGCGGGTGGCGGCCTGGGCGGCCAGCGCTTCGGGGCCGGTCACAGTATCGCGCTTCTCCACCGATCGCTGGTTATAGCGGTCCACGTCGAAGTCGTCGGGCACGGTGCTGCTGCCGGTCTCGACGATGGACTTCATCTGCCCGAATAGGCCACGCTCGGCTTCGGCCAGGTGAATCGCCACCTGCCGAACGTTCCAGGCCGCGCCATCGGCATAAACGGGTGTCTCCCAGCGGCCATCGGCCTGCGCGAAGACGGCTACCATCTCCGCCTGGGCGGCTGCCAAACGCTTCCTGAGGAAATCGGTGCGTTCGCTCATGGTCCTCTACATCTGCACATAGCTGTTTTCAGCGAGGATCAGGCGATGCACGGCCGGGCTGCCGCTGGACTTAACGACGGTCGAATTGTCGGCGATCAGGCTGCTGTCAATCCGCCCGCTGATGCTGCGGATGGTGCAGTCCTTCATGATGATGCTGGCTTCGAGTTCGGCATTCTCGATCACCACGTTATCGCCGAGCGATGTATACGGGCCGATGTAGCTGTTGCGTACGGTCACGTTGCGGCCGATAATGACCGGGCCGCGCACTACGCTGTCTATGATTTGGCTGCCTTCGCCCACCAGCACACGCGGTGAAACTTCCGAGCCGCCGATGATGACCGAAGCGGCGTCGGGGCGCGGCGAGTAGGGCAGGTCGCCCAGCACGAGCTGATTGGCCTGAATGATGGCGTCCGGCTTGCCGGCGTCAATCCACCAGCCTCGCAGGGTATAGGGGTGAACCTCTGCGCCGCTGGCGATGACATACTGAATCGCGTCGGTGATTTCCAGTTCGTTGCGCCATGACGGTTTGATGTGGTCAATGGCGTCAAAAATGGACGGCCGGAAGAGATAGGCGCCGGAGATAGCGAGGTTGGATGGCGGCTCCTTCGGCTTTTCGATCACCCGCGCGATCTGGCCGTTGATCACTTCCGCCACGCCGAAACGCTGCGGGTCGGGCACTTCGATCAGCGCAATGGCCAGTTCGGCCGATGATGCCGGAAAGCCACGCAGCAGGCTTTCCATCTTGTCCTGGAAGATGTTGTCGCCGAGCAGCACGCAGAACGGCTCGTTGCCGACGAAATCGCGCGTCATCCCAATCGCGTGCGCAAGGCCCTTCTGCTCGGTCTGCACGATGTAGTCGAGCTTGACGCCAAACTCCGCGCCGCTGCCCAACTGCGATGCGATGGGCGAGTCAAGGTCGTTGACGACGATGCCGATCTCATCGAGGCCCGCGTTGCGCAGCACGTCAATCGCAAAGCCGATCAGCGGCTTGTTCGCCACTGGCACCAACGGCTTCGGCATAGTCAAAGTAACCGGGCGCAGGCGCGTTCCCTGGCCCGCAGCCAGAATAACAGCTTTCATAATTCCGCCTCAGGATGATCCATTTCCCGTTTGCTCGTTTATACACGCGCCAGAGTCTATTTGCGAACCCCGCGCAACCCGTGTCACGACTGACTTCAAGGCAGGGATTGAGCTAACAGGGCGGGCCAATCGGCCCGCCCTGTCGCACGAAATTGCTGTGAAGTTCGTTCCGCCTACATAGCGGCTTCGACGGTGAGCGTGAATGCGCCCGCCGACGAGTCGTCGTAGGTGCCCACTTCGATGACGATCACGTCACCGGCCGCCAGTTCGAGGCCTTCGATGGCCGAATTGATCTGCACGCCTAGTTCGATATCGTCATTCTCGGCCAGCAGGTTGCCGTCGGCATCGTACACGCGCAGGTAGCTGTCGAACGCGCCGTCGGGGTCGCTGACCGTGATGGTCACCGTTTCAGCAGCCTCGGCCGTGAGCGTGAACTGCATGCGCTCGCCGACAGTCACTTCGCCGTCCACCGAGTCGCCAACGGCAATTTCGCCGCCATCGGTGATGACCACTTCGGCCGGCTCGCTGGTGAAGCCAAGCACGCTGTCGAGGTGCGCAACCGCCGCATCCAGCACCGAGTCGCCGCCGGCCAGGTCGTTCTGCAGGTTGGCCAGCGTGACCGGCACTTCCACGTTCGGCACGACGCCCACGCCTTCGATAATCACTTCGCCGTCCGGCGTCACGCTGCGGCCGATCGGCATCTGCGGGAACTGCCCCTCAGGCATGGCGAACTGCTGCACGCCGCCGCCGCCGCCAGCCGTCGAGTAATAACCCACCACGTCCGAGCGGCCATCCAGCGCAGCGGCGTAGCTGAAGTACTCGCAGGCGCTCACGCAGTTCGGGCCAACCAGCAGCGCGACTTCGCCGCCGTAGCGCAGGCTTTCCTGCGGCAGGTAGAAGACGTCCGGCCGCTCTTCATCGCGGTAGAACTCGCCCTTGTCAACGTCGTACTGTTCGCCGTAGCCCAGCACGTGCGACTCGTTGAACAGGTAGGCGGCCATTTGGTCGGCCAGGAAGCCGCTGCCGCCGCCGTTCTGGCGCATGTCAATGATCAGGCCCGGAACGCCGTTGTCGTTCAGCGTCTGCATCAGCCGTTCCCACAACTGCACGGTCAGCACCGTGTTGTCGAAGAAGTCGGTGATACGGGCGTAGCCATAGCCGCTGTCAAGGACTTCGAAGTCCACCGGAACCAGCGCCTGTTGGGCGCCGAAGCGGAATGACGACACCGAGAAGCTGGCCGTTTCATCCGAAGCCGTCAGGTCAACCGTCACCGGCTCGCTGTCGCCGGGGTTCTGGAAGGTCACTTCCACCGTCGTGCCGAGCGGCGAACGGCTGGCGTAACGCAATTGCTGCAAGCGCGCGTTCTGCTCGACGCTGAACGGCGCGGAGAAGGCGATGGTATCGGCCACGTAGTCGTCCACCGGCTGGCCGCCCAGTTCGATGATCGTCGCGCCCACCTGCATACCGGCCGCTTCGGCAGGCCCACCGGGGGTGATGAAGAAGGCCTGCACGCCGAGCGGCTCGTTGTTCTCGTCCTCGATGTCGCGCATGGCGAAGCCGAGGCCGCCCGACGTCGCTTCAGCGAACTGCTGATCGAGCACCGCGCCGCCCGGGCCGAAGCCGATGTGCACGTCAGGAATCGACCACAGGAAATCCTGCAGGGCGACCAGGTAGGCGTCGGTGTCGTTAGCCTCGTCGGCCGCCTCGAAACGCGGGCGGAACTCAGCCGACAGCGCGTCCCAGTCGAGTCCCTTCAGTTCGGTGAATGGATATTCGGTGCGGAACTTCTCGATCATCGCATCGAAGGCATCGGCATAGGTCATTGCCGAGAAGTCGTCGAGCGCCGAAGCTTCCGGCTCAACCAGATCAATCGTGGCTTCCGACGATCGGTCGAAGGTGAACGGATCGGTATCCATGTTCACAATCGTCCAGCCGGCGGGCAGCGTCACGACGGGGTCGTCGTCGGTAAAGAGCAGGCCGTCGTCACCGAAGCCGGAGGGGAAGCTCTGCTGATCGTCCGGCGCGAACACGATGTACGTGCCGCCGCTGACCTCGTCTGTCTCCCCGATTTCGGTGCGGAAGCGCGTGCCGGCGTAGGCGTTCGACCAGCCGCCGCCGTACAGGTCGCGCTCCTCAAGAAACGGATCGCCAAACGTATTGGTCCAGTAGGCGGGCGTGAAGATCTGCACGCCGGTTTCCTCGACACCATCATGGTCCACGTCGTTCAGCGTTCCCTGCGGCGTTTGCGGCAGTGTGATGCTGAACTGAACGGGCGACGTGAAATAGTCGCTGGTGAACTGGGCCATGATCTGCGAGGCCAGCGGCATCAGGAAGCCCTTGTTACGCACGACGAAGCCACCCTGGTCTTCCAGGATGACAATCGGCTGGGCGACGCCGGCCGTGAAGAACGGGTCGGTATAGGCCATGATGCCGCGAATGACGACGGGGCCACCTTCGTCGTTCACGATTTCAGCGGCGGGTGCGTCCTGGGCGAAGGCGGGTACTACAGCCAACGCGGCCAGGAGGACGATGAAAAGCACAACGAACACACGCTTACGCATAGTCAAGGCTTCTCCTTTGAGGCGATGCGGCCAGTATACGTCAATTACGGCGCGATGCAGGAGGGAGGAATAATTAGACGTCGGTGATAAGGTGGATTACTGGCCCGAGGTGGGCCTGCGCTGCAAGCGCGTCCTGCACGGGCGGTTTGTGAGATTCCCGCTTGTGCCCCTACAGCCAGTCGTGCGAGCGCAGCCGTTCGCGGATCAGGTTCGGGTTGAACAGGCTGGGGCGCGGGTTAACGACCGGCGGCCGCTGCGCCTGCTTCCAGACTTCGTCCGCGATTTCGAAGACCGCGTTGGGCCGGGCGATGGCGCGCGCTCCGGCCGCGTATTCGTTGAGCAGCTTCCGGTCGTTGGCCAGCCACGATTCGACGGTTTCGGCCAACTGGCCGCTTTCTGGCGCAAACACCCCGGCGTGATTGTCCTCGACATACGTCACGTTGCCGTCTTCCTGGCCGAGGATGAAGTCGTACAGAATGATGGGGATGCCGGCGATAGCGGCTTCGCAGATGGTGGACGGGCCAGCCTTGGTGGCGACCATGTCCGAGGCGGCCATCAGGCGCGGCATATCATTGACGAAGCCATAGATGTAGGTCGGCTGGTTCCACTCGCTGGCATCGAGCTGGGCCTTGAGGGCGGCGTTGCGCCCCGTCACGACGGCGATCTGGCAGTCGAGGCGGCGGGCATTAATGGCGCGGGCCGTTTCGTAAAGCGGGCCCATGCCTTCGCCGCCACCGACGATCAGGATCGTCGGCTTGTTCTGGTCCCAGCCCAGTGTTTGACGTGCGGCGTTCCGTTCTGGCAGGTTGCGCATGAAGCGCGGGTTGATCGGCTGCCCGGTGAAACGCAGTTTTTCCGGCGCGAGGCCGGCCCGCAAACCGCGTTCGTAGGCGATAGTGGTGGGAACCATCGTGAAATCGGCCCGGCGGTCGTACCAGAACATGTGCGTCGAAACGAGGTCGGTGACGACGACGGCGAACCGCGGGCGCGTGGCCTGCGCGCTCAGCGCATGGCCGGTGATGCGGGTCAGTACCGAATGAACGGAGACGTAAATATCGGCGGGGTGCTCGCGCAGCATCTGGCGCAGGCGGTTTTCCATCGTCAGGTACATCAGCCGCGAGTAGGCGCGGGCGCGGTTATCGGTATTCGAAAGTTTGAACCCCATGCCATACGACATCCGGTTCGGCCCTTTGGCGGTCATGGCCGAGTACCAGGCGGGCATTTGATTGAAGGGATAGGGGGAGTAGTTCTTGAACAGGTCAACCAGTTCAAACTGGGCTTCGTGCTTTTCGAGAATCGCCTCGCGGATGGCCTCGGCCGAGGAACGATGACCGCCCCCCGTGTCGGACATGATGAAGACGATTCTTTTCACGAGATGCCTCCTTGCCCGGGCTGAACGCGCCACAGCCGCCGGGCGGACTTGTTAAACTCGCTGCGTGGCATCATCACGCGCCGGTTACAGCCGGCGCAGCGTAGGCCAATATCGGCTCCAATGCGGTAGACCACCCACTCGCGGCTGCCGCAGGGATGAGCCTTGCGCATTTCGACATGATCCCCCGGCAGCGGGGAAAGCAATTCGTCGTGGTTCATATGGCCAGTTCACGAACCATCCGGGTGCAGACTGCCAGAGCATCTGCCCCCGTATGATATAATGCCGAACTCATCAATCCGATACGAAATTCACGGAGTACGAGTTGCTCCTCAGCGGAAATATTACCCCCGAACTGATCATTGCCAACCTGCTGGTGCTGCTCGTGGCCATGACGATCCACGAATGGGCCCACAACTTCGTGGCATGGAAGATGGGCGACCCCGAACCAAAGCGGCTGGGCCGGTTGACCCTCAATCCTTTCGTCCATATCAACTGGATTGGCTGGCTGATGTTCGCGCTGATCGGCTTCGGTATCCTCGGTTCGGCCCCGATTTCGCCCTACCGGATGCCCTACGAGAACCGGCGCTGGCGCTGGCTGGCAGCGGTCGCGGCCGGGCCGGTCTCCAATCTGATCCTGGCCGTCATCTTCGCGCTGGCGATGCGGCTGGCGCTGGCCGCCGGGCTAGCGTCATCCGATTCCTTTTTCAGCAGTCTGATTATGACTATCCTCCAACAGGGTGTCATTTTCAACCTGATCCTGTTCTTCTTCAACCTCATCCCGCTTTTCCCGCTGGACGGCTGGCAGATCGTATTGGCCTTGCTGCCGCCCGACCTCGCGTACACCTGGCAGAAGTACCAGCAGGTGAGCTACTACGCCTTCTTCGGCCTGATCCTGCTCAGCTTTCTCCGGCTGCCGGGTATTCCCAATCTGCTCAATGTGCTCGTCTACCAGCCGACGATTGCCTTGGCTCAGTTTCTGGTCTTTGGGCGATGACGTTCGGGGCGGCTGGTCTGCGCTTGCGGCAGGGTACGCGAGCATTGAGCGCGTTCGCCCGCCCGCTCGAAATCAGCCAGGCTGAAGCAGTGCTGACGGCCGACGAGTTCCGGCTCTTTCAGCGCATGCGGCGCAGCGAACAACTGCACAGCCTGAACGTGCTGGCCAGCGCCCATGCCAATGACTCGGTCACGCTCGCTCAGGCGGCCCTCTTGCATGATGTGGGCAAGATTCGCTATCCGCTTCACCTGTGGCAGCGCACGCTGACGGTGCTGGTGGGCGCGGTCTCCAGGCCGCTTCTGCGCCGTCTGAGCCAACGCGATCCGCGCCCGGCCTGGTCACGCGGGTTCGTGGTTCACGCCCGTCACCCGGAATGGGGCGCAGAACTCGCTGCACAGGCGGGCGCTTCCGATGACGTGGTGTGGCTGGTGCGTCATCACGCCGATGATCCGCAACGGTGGGCTACTCATCCGATGTTTGGACTACTCGTGCGCCTGAAACAGGCGGACGATTTGAACTAGGGCAGGTTAACCTTATCCCCGGCCCCTACTTCCGAACCGTTGTGTCTACGCGCGGGAACCGTTGTGTCTACGCACGGCAGGGCGAAGCGCTGAACCGCCCGTACAGCGGGCGCATTTCCCTCTCCCTCAGGGAGAGGGATTAAGGGTGAGGGCTGTTGACGAGAACACTTCAAGTGGAGGCGGCATGGCAGTCATCAATGTTGGGATCATCGGATTGGGCCGTCTGGGCGCTTCGGTGGCCTTGGCGGTCAAGCGTTATCAGCAGGGCGCAGCCAACCGCCAGCCGTTCGTGGTTGCCGGTTACGACGTACGGCCCGACGTGGTGCGTATCGCTAAGACGCAGGGCGCGTTCGCCGAGATAACGAGCAGCCTCGTGGCGGCCGTGCGCGATAAGGACATTGTGGTGCTGGCTCTGCCGTACGCCGATGTGCCAGAGGCCTTCGCGCTGATGGCAGGCCAGTTGAAGCCCGGGGCGGTTGTCATTGATTTCTCGGTGCTGTCCGTTCCCTCGCTGGGTTGGGCCGCGCCGCTCGAAGCCGGGGATGCCCATCTGGTGGGCGCGACGCCCGTGCTGAACGCCGATTACCTGTTCGATGGCAAAGATGACATACGCCACGCAGCGCCCGATCTCTTTCTGGGCGGCGCGATGCTGCTTTCGCCGTCGGTCAAGGCACACCCCGACGCCGTCGAACTGGCGTCCGATTTCGCGGCCGTTCTGGGCACGACGCCGCGCTTTGTGGATCCGTATGAGCATGACGGGTGGATGGCGTCGGTCGAACTGTTGCCAATGCTGCTGGGCGTCGCGGGGTTCCGGGCTGTCCGCTCGCTGGAAGGCTGGGATGAAGCCCAACGCGCGGCCAATGCCAATTTCGGGCGCTTGACGCACGGGCTGGCCGATGGTTACCCGGATGATCTGCGCGCCCTGCTGCTGCAGAATCGCGACGCCGTGCTGCGGGCTATAGATGCGCAAATCGCCTCACTGCGCGAGCTGCGCACCGTGCTGGCCGCTGGCGATGGGCACGCGCTGGCCGAGGCCTTCGATGCCGAATACGAAGCTTACAACGACTGGCTGGCACACCGTATGTCCGGCCAATGGGAAACAACCGAAGAGAAGCCGCGCGTCAATCCTGGCGATGCCGTCATGACAGGTTTCCTCGGTGGCTATCTGTCCCGGCGGTTGCGCGGCGGTAAGGGGTCGGCTGACGGCGAATAGGCCGTTCGCGGATGGCTTCTTGCCAGTCGCGTCTCCATGCAATTCCCCTCAAAATCCGGGGGGACACGCGCGCAGAATCGGGTATCCTCAAGTTACGGTGCGAGTCCCGCTGCGGGCTGGTGTGTGCCGGATAGCTAAAGGGATCTACCTGTGAGCAAGCGCGTGGGTTGGTGGATGTTGGTGGCCGCACTGGTGGTCATTCTCGGCGGGGTGTTCGGCGCAGCCGCGCAGGGACAACCGCTTGTCGCTTTCACCAATGCAGCGGGTCAGCTCGTCGTCACCAGTGCCGGCAGTGGCTATCGCTGGGTGCTGACC
>JAEURB010000016.1 GCA_016788435.1 Anaerolineae bacterium
CTGGACGTATATCGGCTATGCGACGGTGATCTATCTGGCCGGGCTGGGCAACATCGCCAACGAGCTGTATGAGGCGGCGCGCATTGACGGCGCGGGCGAATGGAACGTCTTCCGCCACATCACCCTGCCGATGCTGTCGCCGACGACCTTCTTCCTCACGCTGATCGCCATCATCGGCACGCTGCAATCGTTCACGCAAGTCTGGATTTTGCGCACACCCGCCGCCGCGCAATCGGTGGATACGATGGGCGTGCTGATTTACCGCACCATCAGCGCCACCCAGCCGGATATGGGTTACGGCGCAGCGCTCTCGCTCGTGCTGTTCGTGGTCATCCTGATCTTCACGCGCATCCAGAATCGCGTATCGGAAAGCCGGGTGCATTATGGCTGAACGCGCGCAGGCCACCGCCGCCAGTCAGCCCGCCGCGCAGGAAGCCGGGCGCCGCCGCCGCCACTTCCCGTGGGTCAAGATCCTCATCTACGGCATCCTGCTCGTCGGGCTGTTTCAGGCGGTCTTCCCGTTCTTCTGGATGATCAGCGCGTCCATGATGACCATCGGCGACGTGACGATGGGGCGGCTGCTGCCCGGTGAAGTCCACCTCGAAAACTTTGCCATCGCCTGGGAGCGCGCCAACTTCGCTCAGTTCATGTGGAACAGCATACGCATCACCGTGATCAGCGTGGCCGGCCAACTGCTGTTCTGCATCCCGGCGGCCTATGCCTTCGCCCGAATGCGCTTCGCCGGGCGCAACCTGCTGTTCGCGGCTCTGCTGGCTACCCTGATGATCCCCGATGTGGCGATCCTCGTGCCGAATTACCTGACGGTCGTTTGGCTGGGCCGCCTGAGCGAAAGCCTGCTCGGCGTCGGCTGGCTCAACAACTGGCCGGCGCTGACCATCCCATTCATGGCCTCGGCCTTCACCATCTTCCTGTTGCGCCAGTTCTTCGCCCAGATTCCCGAGGACTTGTGGGATGCGGTGCGGATTGACGGCGGCGGCCACCTGCGCTTCCTGCGCTCCATCGTCATTCCGCTCTCGCGCGCGCCGATCATGACCGTCATCACGTTCGCCTTCATCGGCTCGTGGAACGCGTTGCTCTGGCCGCTGCTGGTGACGCAAACCGACGAGTGGCGGCCGGTGGCGGTGGGCCTGACCAAGTTCGTCAGCAGCGACGCGCCAGCCGACCTGCATCTTCAGATGGCCGCCTCAGTCATCATGGTCATCCCAATCCTGATCGTCTACTTCATCACCCAGCGGCAGTTCACGCAGGGAATCGCCACGTCCGGGTTGAAGGGTTGAGTTCTCTGGCGCGGAGACCAACCGGGCCAGCTCGGCTTCCTGCACGCCGGTCGTAACGATGGTGAGCTGATCCCCCGCGTGCAAGGTCGTGTCGCCGCGCGGCGTGATGACGCGATCCCGGCGCAGCACCGCTGCCACCACACTCCCCGCTGGCCAGTTGAGCGTGCGGAGTTGGCTGCCATCGGAAGGAGCGCCCGCCTGAATACGTAGTTCGACCACTTGCGCGCGCGAGTAGGCGGCCAGCTTCACCTGACCACCACGGTGTTGACGTTCAAGCTTGCGCTGAAGCGCCATGTCATAGGCGCGGGCGATATCGCGGCGGCGCAGCACACCCACGATCTTGCCCGGATCATCGGCCTGCACGACTGGCAGCCTGCCCACATCCCGCTCGCCGATCAGATGCAGCGCCGCCGACACCGCCTCATCCGGGGTGATGCTCAGCACCTCGCGGGTGCAGATATCGCCCACCGTTGCATCAGCCGCCAACTCGCGCTCCCGCGCACGCGCCAAATCCTGCAGCGTGACAATCCCAAACAGCCGGCCATCGGGATCTGTCACCAGCAGGCCGTGTGTGTGCGTGCGGGCAAATTCGGCAGGGAGTTCGTCCAG
>JAEURB010000004.1 GCA_016788435.1 Anaerolineae bacterium
CCCGCGAAGCCCGTCAGCTCCTGGCGCATGTTGCGCATGCCCGAGGCGGGCAGCCAGTCCAGTTGAATCGAGAAAACCTGTAATAACAGGAGCGCCAGCCAGAAGATAGGGATCGAAATCCCCACCAGCGCCAGAATACTCAGGCCGTAGTCCACGCCGCTATTCCGCTTTACGGCCGAAATGACGCCAATTGGTATGGCCAGTACAAACGAGAGCAGGAGGGCGCTGGCCCCAAGAATCAGCGTGTTGGGCAGGCGGTCGCCCACCTCCACGCTCACCGGGCGGCGAGTACGCAGGGAGTAGCCCAGGTCGCCAGTCAGTGTCTTGCCCAGCCACGAGAGATATCGCACATAAAACGGCTGGTCGAGGCCCAAACTAACCCGAACCTGCTCGATGTAGGCCGGATCAGTGCCTTTTTCCGGGTCAATGTACATCTGCGCGGCATCGCCCGGCGCAATCTCGATGATGGCAAATGTCAGGAGTGAGATTGCGAACAGGAGCGGTATAGCCTGAAGCAATCGCCGGATGATGTACTGCGACATTCAGAGTTGCCCTCTGTAGATGCAGAAGATTTGTCTGCTGCGATGGGATAGCTTCGTTGGAAGCGCCCGATGCACCAACCGCCGCTCAGCGCCTTGCTGCACGGGCCAGGCTATTGGCGACTGACTGTTATAGACCAGGTGACGGACGAATGGCCGGAGATTGCTGCCCCGAAACCCTCGGGGAACGCCTCATGCTTCCCGCCAGTGTGGCCGATGATAACGCATTTGGTGTGGTCGAAACCAAAAACGTAAAGACCCACGCGGGCTGGTGACTTACTGTGCTTCCATCTCAGCGTCAGCGCCGCTGCGCTGGCTGATGGTGTTGGTTCGCCGGGCTGTTCAAAGGGTCGCAGGGGCTACATGGCAGGTTGTGCGTGTGCTGGTGGAGCGGATGGGAATCAGGTGTCGGCATGGCATCTTTCCCAATCAGGCAGGTACAGGAAAGCCCTGACTTGACTTCCATCACGCGATGCTATCACATAGGTTTCAGACCAGTCAAGCACAGCGCACGGGGCGGGCAGGGCGCTGCGGCTCATTCGGGAGGCCAGTGTGACCAGCTTGATCGAGGATATTCAGCCCTACGCCGAGGTCATTCAGGCATGGCGCAGCCAGCAGGAAGCCGACCTGCGCGCCGAAGATGGCTGGTTGAGCGTCGTCGGGCTGTTCTGGTTGCACGAAGGCGAGAATGCCGTCGGGAGCGACCCGGACTGTGAAGTCGTGCTGCCGCTGCGCTTGCCCGCTCACCTCGGCACGCTGATTTTCAGCCCGCAGGGCGTCGTGCTTCAGGTAGCAGATGGCGCAGGCCCCGTGCGGGTGGGCGGCCAACTCGTCCGCGAGTCCGTGCTCAGCGACGACCCGCTGCACCCGACTCTCGTCCAGGTCGAGCAGGTGACCTTCTTCGTGATCCGGCGTGGCGACCGCGTGGGCGTGCGGATGCGCGATGCGGCCAGCGAGGCTCGGCGAAATTTCACCGGGCGCGCTTGGTTCCCCCTTGACCCCGCCTTCCGCGTGGCGGGCCGCTTCGAACCGCACCCCAGCCAGCGGACGATTGAGGTCGAGACCGCCATCGGTACGGCTGTAGCGTTCAACAATCCCGGCGCGGTGACCTTTGAACTGAACGGCCTCCAGCAGCGGCTGGAAGCATTCGAGGGCGAAGACGGCGAACTGTGGTTCCTGTTCCGCGATAGCACCAGCGGCCGCGAGACCTATGGCGCGGGCCGCGAGCTG
>JAEURB010000051.1 GCA_016788435.1 Anaerolineae bacterium
AGTTGGCCAGACCGTTGCTAAACGTGCCGTTGATGATCCGGTTCGGTTGCGGCGATGGCGTGTTGGTGGCGGTCGCAACCGGCGTATTCGAGGCCACCGGCGTATTGGTCGGCGTATGCGTCGGTGTGGGCGGCACGGTGCAACCGACATTGGCGTCCAGCCAGTCGAGGGCCGCCTTGATGCGAATGCGCGGCGTGACGCGGCCGTTGCGCGAATCGGTCACGAGTTGGCCGGTGTTGACCAGCGCCGCCAGCACCTGATCCACCGTGGCGTTGGGGTTGCACTGATTGAGAATCGCCCACGCGCCAGCCACATGCGGCGCGGCCATCGAAGTGCCGCCCCACGACTCGTAGCCGCCACCGATGACCGACGACGTGATCGCCACGCCCGGCGCGAGCAGGTCGAGCTGCGGGCCGCTGTTGGAGAAGCTGGCCACCACATCGGCATCGTTGGTCGCGCCGACGCTGACCGCGCTCGACACGCAGGCCGGGAACGAGACGCTGTTGGTGAAACTGTCGTTGCCGCTGGCGATGACGGTGGCGATGCCGACGCCCTTGAGCTGGTCAATGCTGGCCTTGATGGACTGCGTATCGCAGAAGCCCGAAAACTGGCCGCCACCGATGCTGATATTGGCCGAGGCGATGGAATACGCGCCGCGCAGGTCGTAGGTGCGCTGCAGACCGCTGATGATGTTGCTGGTATAGGCCAGCGCGCAGGTGGACGGCCCGCCGCAGGTTGTGGCATTCCGTACTTCGGAGAAGACGATGATCTCGATCAGGTTCGCACCACGGGCGATACCGTTGATCGGCTGACCGCCGACGCTGCCGTTACTGCCGGCTGCGATACCGGAAACATGCGTACCGTGCGAACAGCCCGAGCCGATCCCGCGCGCGACACAGATGGCCGGGGAAGCCGAACCGGGGCCAGTTTCCGCCGTGCCGCCGAAGGGACAGAGCGTGTAGGTGAACCCGCTTTGCGACGAGAAGCAGGCCTCAGAAACGACCTTGCCATTGAGGAACGGGTGATCGGCCTGCGCGCCGGTATCCAGCACGGCGACCGTTTGACCCGTCCCGTCATAGCCAGCGGCCCAGGCGTCATCAGCCTCGACCACCGGCACGCTCGATTGCAGCGACGGCGCGAGCAGGGCGTCTTCCTCGACCCCGCTCACTTCCGGCAGGTTCAGCAGGTGAACGAGTGCCGCGCCGTCCAGTTCGAGCGCCAGATAGGGGATCGTCCACAGTTGTGACTCGGCCACGACGACGGCGTTCTGCCCGCTCATAGCCGACATAACGGATGCCTGAGCTGCAGCGACCTGCTCGCGCTGGGCCTGCACCGCCTGCGCGTCCAGCCCGGCTTCGGGCGAGAACGGCACGGCGAGAGCGGCAATGACGCGCACCGTGCCTTCGGCGCTGGCGCGGTCGAGCAGCGCCTGATACGGCGCAAGGTCAACCGCCGTCCCGGTGGGCAGCGCAGTCGGAACGGCCGCATCCGGCTGCTCGCCCGCGCCCAGCCACAGCAGCGCACCCGGCCCGGCTGGCGTGTAGCCGAGCGCGATGGCCGCCGCCACGTACGGCGCAGCGAAGCTTGTCCCGTTCAGGCGCGTATAGCCGCCATCGAGCGCCGCGCTGAGGATGTTTACACCAGGGGCCAGAACATCGGCACTCGTTCCACCGCTGCTGAACGACGCCGGTGCGCCCGACGCATCGAACGCGCCTACGGCGATGACTGGCGAATAGGCCGCCGGGTAGAGGATTGGCGCAGTGGCTCCGCCGTTGCCGGCCGCCGCCACCACCGCCACGCCTTTGTTCAGCGCATACTGCACGGCGTCTTCCAGCACGCTGGAGGCCGCCGCGCCGCCCAGGCTCAGGTTGATGACCTGCGCGCCGTGGTCGGCGGCGTAGACCAGGGCCGCTGCCACCGCCGAATACGGGCCGATACCGTGCTCGTCCAGCACGCGCAGGGGCATGATACGCGCATTCGGGGCCACGCCGGCCATGCCCATGCCGTCGTTGGCGTTGGCGGCCACAATCGCGCTAACCGCGCAGCCGTGACCGAAGGTATCCTGCGGCAAGTCGTCGTTGTCGAGGAAGTCGTAACCCGCCACGATGCGCCCGGCGAGATCGGGGTGACCGGCGCAGATGCCGCTGTCAATCACCGCAACCGTGACCGGGGCGGCGCTGGAGCTTCGAACGGCCCAGGCTTCCGGCGCGCCAATCGCGGCCAGCGCCCATTGCTCGGGGTACAGAGGGTCATTCGGTGCAGCGGCCAATGCCGAAGCCAGATAGTCCGGCTCGGCCTGCGCGACGGCTGGTGAACCCGCCAGCGGCGCGAGGGCCACTTCGGCGGGGACGCTGACGACCACCGTATCCAGCGCAGCGATCTCTGACATCACCGTGCCGCCGATTTGGGCGAGATAAGCCGCGCGTTCGGCCTGGCTGGCGTTTGGTGCGAAGCGGATGACGACCTGCCCGGGCACGGTCACCGGCTGCGCGGGAGGGTTGAGGGGGACGCCGGGCTGCGCCAGGATGGCCGCAGCAGGCAGCGCGGGCGGCAGCACGAGCGGCGTCCAGGTTGGCGCAGCGGTCACAGGCTCGGCTGGTTCAGACGAGGCTTCCGCTGGTTGGGTGGTGGCTGGCTCATCCGCGGCGGCGCGGGGCGCTTCGGTGACGGGCGGTGCGGCGGGCGGAGCGGGAACGCTACTCGTGGGCAGCGCCGCAGCGGCCTGGGCCGGAGGCAGCACCATCAGCGTCGGGACGGCCCCTGCTGACTGCGGTTTGGGGATGGCGGCCAGCGCGGACACTATCAGCAGCGCGCCGAGAAACAGCCCCAGTCCGAGTAAGGTTGCCCAGTTCCGTCGCTTCATCATCCCTGCCCAGGGCGGACTATTTCGCCGCCGTAACGTTTGTCAACCTCTATAGAGTAGCAGAAACCGCCGAATTGCGGGGTTGTGCCGCGTAAATTCGCACCAGGGACGGGGTAAAATGGGATGCTTTGGGGGGGACTCGTCCTGATGGCCTATCTTATTCTGGATCTCGGCAGCTCGTCGGTGCGCGCACTGCGTTACGAGGGGAATGGCACGCCTGCGCCCGGCCTGCTGGCGCGGCGACCGCATGCCTTTCACACGGGGGCGAACGGCGCGGTCACGGCCGATTTTGCGGCGCTGGCGGCGCTGGTTGAGGGCTGCGTTGATGAAGCGCTGGCCCATCCTGCGGCCAGAACTATTGAAGCGGCCGGCATGGCGGCGTTTGCTGGCAGCCTGGTTGGACTGGATGCGAAGGGCGATGCGCTGACGCCCGCCTTCACCTACGCCGACACACAACCGGCCGCCGATGCTATGGCGCTGGCGCGAGAGACCGATGCCCACGCGGCACACCAGCGCACGGGCTGCCGCCTGCACCCCGCCTATCAACCGGCCCGGCTGCGCTGGCTGGCACGCACGCAACCCGGCATCTTCGCGCGCTCCGCACAGTGGGCTGATGTATCCACCGCGCTCTACCGGCGCTGGTTTGGCCGGCCTGTGCCGATGAGCCACAGCATCGCCGCCTGGTCAGGACTGCTTAACCGCGCAGCGCTGGGCTGGGATGAGAATTGGCTGGCGGTACT
>JAEURB010000102.1 GCA_016788435.1 Anaerolineae bacterium
GGGGGACTTCTTCGTCACGACCACCGGGCGCAACAGCGCGCTCCGCAAGCGTGTGGGGCTGGAAACGCAGACGCTGGAAACGGCCTTCAACATTTACTGGCTCAGGTTTGATGCGCCGGATGATCCCGCGCTGATCCCGAATGGTTTTCGCGCCTACCTGGGTGAGGACTCGGTGTTCATTATGTACCGCACCTACGACCATCGCATCCAGGTGGCGTGGGGGAAACGATGGGGTGACTCGGCGGCCTTTCGCGATATCGAAACGCTTCGCGATCACCTGATTCGCGAAATCCCCGCACCGTACCGGCCCATGATCCTTGCCCAGTTCAACGAAGACACCGAGCGCCAACTCTTGAAAGTAGCGTGTGACCGCCTTGAGCGCTGGCACGTGCCGGGGATGCTCTTCCTCGGCGACGCGGCGCACACCATGTCTCCGGTCGCCGGGCAAGGCATCAACCTCGCCATGCGCGACAGCATTGTGGCGGCCAATCATCTGATCACGGCGCATCGAAGCCGCCAGCCGTTCAACGCGGAGCTGTGCGATCGGATCGAGCAGGAGCGTCGTCCAGAAATCGAAGCGATGCAATCATTTCAGATCATGCTCGGCCGCCTGATGCTCGGCGCTCCCCGATGGCAGTCGCGGCTCGTCTTCCATCACCTGATGCCGATCCTCTCGCTCACCGGTGTGCGCCAGCGCTACATCAGGCGGGTGCAAGGTGGCGTGACGGACGTCCGGTTGCAATATCCCGTGGCGATGGTCACAGCCGTCCCACCAGACCCCGAGCTGGCTTAGGCGAACTCCGCATAAAGGTGAGCCGCTAGATTTACCCTCGGGCAGTAGTGCGGAGGGGAAGACGGACACCGCCATCGCCAGCCTGCTGGACGTGTTTCCGTTGGCGGTCGCCACCACGTGCGAACGATGGGCGAACCATTGCACTCATCCGCTGTACACGATTCGCCCGGCATGTACGGTGTTGACCACTTCAAGCTCACCAAGGCGCGCAGGCTCCGTCGTCAGAGGGTCAGCCGAGAGTACCGTGCAGTCGCCGCGCATGCCACTGGTGCCGGCGTAACGATTTCCGGCTCGCCGGCCACCCAGGCGAAGGCAGCGAAGTTATGCCAGCCGTCGTTCAGGTTCGTAAGTACGACGCGCCGAACAGGTCAATGATGCCGCCTGTCAGGTACTCCGCTCCCGGTGACGCCAGAAACACGACCGTCCGCGCGACTTCCTCCGGCTGGCAAACGCGGCCAAGTGGGCTTTGATTCTCAATAGCGGCCCAGGCGGGGGCACTCTTGTCATTCGCCGCCATGTCAGTATCCACCACGCTTGGCGCGACGACGTAAACCAGCACGCCATGCGGCGCTAGAGCCACCGCCAACGACTGGCTCATGGCATTGAGCGCGGCTTTGCTGGCGGCATAGCCGGGCGCTTCTGGCTTCCCCCGGAAGGCGGTACGCGAAGAGATTGTGATGATTCGCCCGCCGCCCTGCCCGATCATGTGCTGCGCGGCGCAGTAGGTGGCATTGGCCGCTCCGATCAGGTTAGTGCTGATAATGCGCGCCCATGAATCCTGCCACTGCTCATAGGTGAAAGCGGGAAGCGGATGCTCCTCGAAGATGCCCGCGTTGTTGACCAGTACCTCCAGCCGCCCGAACGATGCTGCAGCGCGGTCAACCGCCTGTGAGACGGCGGCCGGATCGCGGATATCGGCCTGCAGCATGATATGGCCTGGGCCGTGCAGTTGGGCCAGCGTTTCTTCCGCCGCCGCCCGGTTCGAGCCGTAGTGGATGGCGACGCGCGCACCGCGTTCGGCGAACTGCAGCGCGCACGCCCGGCCAATACCGCGTGACCCGCCGGTGATCAGGACAGTCTTGTCACGCAGGGTTTCGCTGTCGTTCATGTCATAAGCTCGTTCACGCGGCAGATTAAATCGTCGGCGATACGCTGGTGCGTTTCATCGAAAGGCAGGGTGGGCGGACGGACGATATCTGTTGGATAGACGCCTTGCCGCCACAGCAGGCGCTTGAAGAAATGGATCGAGATATCGAGATGCTGGTTGGAGAAGGCCAGCACCGGAAGTAACTGCTCGAACAATGCCTGCGCCCCGGCGCGGTCGCCCGACGCATAAAGTCGGTAGATACGGGTGTAGATGGCATGCATGGCTGTCGGCATGATGGCGTGAACCCCACGGTCGAACGCCTCGATCATCTGCATAACCGCCCAACCGCCTGATACGTGCAATTCGCCGTGCGTGGCGGCCAGCACCTCGGAGTACTTAACGCCGGCCGGTACGACCTCAATCTTGATCGCCTGAAACGCCTCGACGCGCTCGAACAGGCGGACGATGAGGGGAACGGGCAGTCCGTAGCCCTGCGCGTCCCAGTCCTGCAGCATCAGGAAGCCGGGGCGCAGCGCGGCGAGGTTCCGCACCTGCTGCTCGTAGTCCGCGTCGTCCACATACGGGATGCTGGCCAGCACACCGTCGCAGCCAAGTTCTAGGCAAGCAATCGTCAGCCGTTCGCGGTCAGCGGGGTCGGGCGCCGATGCGCCGCCGATGACCGGCACACGCCCGGCGGCCGTTTCGACTGTCGTGCAGATCAGCGCCGCCCGTTCAGCATCGCTCAGTTTCTGGACTTCGGCCGCCATCGCCGGGACGAGAAATCCAGCCACCCCGGCGTCGAGCGCTATTTGCACGTTCCGCGCCACTGCCCCGGTATCAAGCGAGCCGCCCGTGTCGAACGGTGTGTTCAGGACGGTGATAATGCCCCGCAGCGAAGCGACTGCAGCGCGCATAGGCCTAGCCCTTCAGTCCCGTGCGTGAGATTCCTTCGATGATGTAACGTTGCAGCACAATGAAAACGATGATCGGCGGCAGCGCGGCGGCTACCGCGCCCGCCATGGACTGGCCGATGCTCATCTGCCCCTGAACCATGCCGGGGCGCAGGCTAAGGAACTGCGCAATACCGACCGGCAGCGTACGTACGCTGTCGCTGCGGGTGACGATCAGCGGCCACAGGAAGCTGTTCCAGGTGAAGAGGAAGGTGAGGATGGCGACGGCTGTCAGCGCCGGGCGTGCCAGCGGCAGGATGATCGAGACCAGTATGCGGAGCGTCGAAGCGCCGTCCACGCGGGCCGCTTCCTCCAGTTCAGCCGGGATGCTGAGGAAGAACTGGCGCATCAGAAAAACGCCGGTCACGTTCGCGCCGACCGGCAGGATGAGCGCCCAGTAGGTATCGGTCAGTCCCAGGCGGGTGAACAGGATGAAAAGCGGGATGATAGTGATTTGGATTGGCACAAAGAGCATTGAGAGAATGATGATAAAAAGGACGCCGCGCCCACGAAAGCGAAGCCGTGCGAAGGCATAGCCGGCCAGCGTATCGAGCACCAGCACGAGAATGGTCGCTGCCGTCGCCGTGAACAAGCTGTTGAACATCCACTGCGTCATCGGGCGCTTGGTGAAAATCTCGGTGAAGTGCTCGATGGTCGGCGATTCGGGAATCCAGCGAATACCGGTTGAGATGATCTCGCGTTCAGGCTTGAGCGAAGTGGACAACATCCAGACCAGTGGCGCGAGCGCCAGCACGACGATGAAGACGAGCCCGGCATACCACACAATGCGCGAGGTTCTTTTCGACATGGGTTATTCCACTCCCTCGTAACCCTGGCGGTACGCCCGAATCTGGATGAATGCAACCAGCACCAGCAGCACGAACAGGATCATCGCGATGGCCGAGCCATAGCCGAACTTCTGGAACTGGAAGGATGTCGTGTAGATGTACTGCACGAGTGTGAGGGTCGAAGTGCCCGGGCCGCCGCCGGTCATCACGTACGCCTGATCAAAGACCTGGAATGAGTTGATCACGGTCAGCATGACGACGAGAAAGGTCGTTGGAGCGAGCATGGGCAGGGTGACGAAGCGAAACTGCGCCCACGCGCGTGCGCCGTCAATGCGCGCCGCCTCGTACAGTTCTCCGGGGATGTCTTGCAGGCCAGCCAGAAAGAGCACCACGTTGTAGCCGACCGTCCACCATACCGTGGTGATGATGATGCCGAATAGGGCCGTACTTTCACTCACCAGCCACGGCACATCCTGAATACCGAAGATATTCAGATAGGCGTTCATCAGGCCGAAATCTTTGTCGAGGATCCATGTCCACACCACACCGACGACGGTGGACATGACAACATAAGGCATGAAAACTGCCAGGCGGCCGATTGAACGGCCGCGAATGGCCCGGTTAAGGAAGATGGCCAGCCCCAGGCTGATGATGATGAGGGCAGGGACGGTTATGGCGACAAAGAAGATGGTATTCGTGAAGGCCGCGCCGAACAGCGGGTCGCGTAGCATCGCCTGGAAGTTGGCGAAGCCGACGAACTGAGGCGGCCGCACGGCCTGCCAGTTGGTGAACGCAATACCGAGGCCGGCCAGCGAAGGTCCGAAGCGGAACAGAACGAAGAAAACGAGGAAAGGCAGAATGAATAGGTAGGGTGTGAGCGAGTGATGCCCCAGACTCTTTGTTGCCTGCGCGGCGGTGGCTTCGCCCCGGTGGGCGGCGCTGGGCGTAATTCGCATTGCTCAACTCCGAATCAATCCATCACTTGGCGGGCGAACGGGGTAGAAGGGGCCAGCCCGGCCCGGCCTGCTACGGGCCGGGCCGGGCCGCGTTACGCCCGATGCACTACGGCATCGAGAGGATACTGGTGATGGTATTGCAGGCGTTTTCAACTTCGGTGCGAACATCGGCGTTCTCGAGGATGATGCGCTGCGCCATGACCATCATCGGGGTCGGGGCGTTGGAGGCGAAGATCTCGGAGAACTTGGGGATATTCGGCAGGAGCACCTGGTTCGGCAGCATGTCCACGAATGGCTGACGGCCCTTCAGTTCGGCGAACTCCGGGGAGTCGATGATGTCGTGGCGGATCGGGAGCTGACCGGAGGCCAGCCAGTCAAACGAGTTGGCACCCAGCCACTCGACGAACGCGATGGCTTCATCGCGCTTTTCCGGGTCAGCATAAACCGGGAACGTGAAGTTGTGGCCACTGCCCCAGGCTGCCGGCTGGTCGAAGATCGTCGGGTATGCAGCCGTGTCCCAGTTCAGGCCGTCGGCTTCGGCGGCGATCATGGCCGGAATCTGCCACGGGCCGTCAATCAGCATGGCGGTGCGGCCGGTGATGAAGTCACGGGCATAGTCGGTTTGGCCCTGCGGCGCGGCGTAGTTGACGTAGACCAGGTCCTGCAGCCACTGCCACGCCTGGGTCGCCTTGTCCAAATCCATCACGCACGACATGCCATCGTCGCTGATGAGCTGGCCGCCCAACTGGTTGTACAGGGCGTACCACTGATAGAAGGCGTGGTGATTGGTTTGCATGTTGATGGCGTACTGAACGATGTTGGCCGGGTCGAAGCCTTCATCGCCCGGGTGCTTGCCGTTGGCGTCCACCGTGAGCAGGCGAGCTGCTTCAAGGAACTCCTCGGCGTTGCTGGGCGGGGCGGCGATTCCGGCTTCCTCGAACTTGTCCACGTTGTAGTACAGGCCATGCAGACCGAGGTCGAGGGGCAGCGCGACCATCTCGCCCTGGTAGTTCTGCAGATCCCAGGCCTTCTCGACATAGGCGTCCTGCTGGAAGACCTCAGACGCCGCGACAATATCGGTGACCGGCTCGATCAGGCCGAGATTGACGAACATGGCCGTTTCCTGCGGGTGCATAGCCATGATGTCTGGCGACGAGCCCGCGCTGGCGGCCGCAATAAAGGCGTCAAAGAGGGGTGACCACGCCTGAACGGTCAGATTGACCTGAACGCCCGGGTTCTCGGCGTTGTACGTGTTCACAAGTTCCTGCATGATGGCGCCGTCCGGGCCGGTCCAGCCGCCCCAGAACTCGAGCGTCACCACATCATCCTGCGCTGCTACAGCACCGGTGAGGGCCAGCAGCCCCACGACCACGATCAACAAGGCAAGTTTACGCATCAGATTATCCTCCTGGTTTCCTGTTGTGCCTTACGGTTGTTGAACCTGCATACAGTTTGCGCGTTCATTCACCTCCTTGTCCTTTCTTTCGACCTTCAATTACTGGACTGAGAGCGCCAGCACGTCGCTGAGCTGCTCCCAACACGCGCTGATCCGTTCGGCCGGTGCCTTGGCCAGCGGAGCGCGAACATCCCCAATCGGTACGCCCCGCCGGGCGCAGATGGCCTTGTAGAGCGAGAGGTCAGCGCCGTCACCGACGATCCGGCGCACCTCGTCGAGACGGGCCTGCAAGCGGCGCCCCTGCTCAAGGTCACCGGCTTTGGCAGCGTCCAGCAGCGCGACGACCAGCTCCGGCACGATGTTGGCGTTGCCCGACACGCAGGCGTCAAGGCCGATGGCCTGGGCAGCGAGGATCAGGCCATCAGGCCCGCTAGCGGTATTGAACGCGCCATCCTGAAGGTCCTTGCTGGCAAACAGCGTGGACAGGCTGCCGCTGCTATCCTTCAGCCCGGTGACGTTGGAGAATGCCGTTGCCAGCCGGATGACCAGCTCGGTTGTTAGAACGTTCGGCGTGACACCCGGATTGTTATAGAGGTAGATGGGGAAATCAGGCACGGCCGCTGCGACTGCGGCGAAATGCGCGTAGATCGCCTCGTCGCTGAGGCGGAAGAAGTAAGGCGGCACGACGGCCACTGCATCAGCGCCGGCGTCGCGGGCATGGCGTGACAATTCAATCGTCTCAGCCGTGGTGATGGTGCCGGAGTGGACGATGACGGGTACCCGGCCCGCCGCGCATTGCACGACCCACTCGGCGTACTGTTTACGCTCGGCCAGGCTGAACAACGGCCCCTCACCGGTCGTCCCCAGCGGGAACAGCCCACGTACACCGTGCCCGATGACGTACTCGATCAGAGCCACCGTGCTGTTGCGGTCGAGCTTGTCGTCGCGCAGCGGAGTGAGAAGGGGAACGATGACGCCTTCGATTTTCAGCCGCTTCATAGCGAAACTCCTTGCATCAGCCAGTTCTGATCAAATGTCGCGTGGACGATGTACTGGCGCTGATGCGTGTAGACCAGGTGGATCAGGCCGTCATCGGTTTGGGCAAGTGAGGGGTACGACAGTTCGACGTATTCGTCGTCCACAACCTGCCGCCTTTGCCAATCCTCGTTCGCGCCGGAAGTGATAGCGACGCAGAGCGGGGTGCGGTGGGTGGGGCTGTGATTGTAGGCCAGCGCGTATTGACCGCTGCTTAACCGCAGCAGATCAATGCCGGTGTTGGCATTCGGGAAGCGCGTGGGCGTTAGCTCGGACCAGGTTTCGCCGTTGTCAGCCGATTCCGAGCGCCAGATAACCCCGCTCTTGCCGCCAGTGCGGAGATAGCAAAGCAACCGGCCATCCGGCGATTGCACGATGTTGGGATGAATATTGCCCTGTGGCGACTCGAGCCGTGCAGTCAGCCGCCAGGACTGGCCTCCATCGTCGCTCAGGATCATACGCGAGCGCCAGGTG
Source organism: Anaerolineae bacterium (assembly GCA_016788435.1). Lineage (GTDB taxonomy): Bacteria > Chloroflexota > Anaerolineae > Aggregatilineales > Phototrophicaceae > Flexifilum. The sequence goes on from JAEURB010000102.1 coordinate 7,480, forward strand.
TTCTCGTCGTAAGCGGGCAGGATGATGCGGCCGCTGATAATGTGGGCGCGGCTGCGCAGCATCAGGCCGGGCATATCGAACAGTAATGATGGAGAGCCCCAGCTTCGCCCGCCGTCGGCCGATCGCGTCATATACGGGATGGCGGTCTCCCAACTGGCTCCCAGGATGACGTTGTAGAACAGCCAGAGTTCCCCACCAGCTTGGCGCAGCAGCACGGGTTGCCCCATTGAATGGCCGGGTACGTCGGCCAGCACTTCGGGAACCGTCCACTGTTCCGCCCCTCGCGGCAGGCGCGAGGCCAGCAAGCTGACATCTGGCGCGGTTTCGTAGCTGCCACCCATCCAGATCACGATCAAGCCGGCGTCACCCAGGTCTGTCAGGGTCGCGCAGTGGGCGAATGGGCGCTCGTCCAGTTGAGCGAAGATCGGTGCTTTGGTCAGCATCAGGCCCGCCCTATAAAGTTCTGGCGCACGCTGGACATGCGATCAGGCACATAGCCCATCCGGCGCGAAATCTCTTGCGCAGTTCGTACGACATTGGTGGACAGTGCCGGCAGGCGGGATGCCACGATCTGCGGGTCGCGGCCGGAGATGCTGCATGCGCCGATGACTGTGCGCTGGCTGTTGAAAATTGGAGCCCCCAAGCAGAAGGTCTGCTCCTCGTGTTCTTGATTGTCAACCGAGTAACCCCGGGCGCGCGTGGCGAGCAAGTCCTGCTCAAGCTGCTCCAGGTTGGTGAGCGTGTGGGACGTGAATGCTTCCAGCCGGACGTCCGGATCGTGGAAGAAGGAATAAGCCTCGTCAGGGGGGAGATGGGCCAGGATGGACTTGCCGACTGACGTGCAGTAGAGGGGAGCATGGTCGCCAACGGCACTGCGCGCCAGCAGGCGTTGCGGCGACTCGATGGCGTAGATATAGAGGACGCGGTTGCCGTCACGCACGGTGAGATAGGCCGATTCGTTACACGAGTCGGCCAGTTCGCGTAACAGCGGGGCGGCGCGGTCGCGTAGCTCGACGTTAACGACGGCGCTCTGGGTCAATCCGATGATCGCTTTACCGATGCCATACGAGTCATCGTCCAGCTTCTCGATGAAGCCATAACGGGCCAGTGTCTTGACCAGATGGTGCGCGGTGCTCTTGGGCATTTCCAGTCGCTGGGCGATAGCCGTGAGCGTCAGGCGTGGCTCAGCCGGGCTGAACAGCAGCAGGATATCGAGGGCTTTGGCGACGGAAGCGATCACGATTTACCTGTATCGGCGGTAGGTCGTTCCATATTATGAAACGGCATATCACTATACGGACAGGATAGTGTGATTTGTGAAACTTGTCAACAAACTGCTGATGAGGGTGGTGCGTGCAGAAGCCAATGAAGATGACCGGATGCCGGCACCTCGGCAGCGAGCAAGCCACCCAATGGAGATTCTTGGCTGAGCTTCGATGTAATCAGCGGTCAGGGAGTGTGGGCTTCTGGCATGACCTATGGCGGACGTTCATCAACGTGGCTGCGACGACATTGCTCTACACGCGGCCGGTGACCACGAAGGAACACTTGTCGAGGATGCGGCTGCGGTATGGGTGAGTTCGGCCTTCAGGGCCGCCTGCAGGTACTGGCCGGGAATATTCCAGGCCGCTGAAATCCAGCAGGTGAGTGGGATGCTCCCCAGGAACATCCGGCCGCTATTCCTAATCGGGACCTGGTGTACAACCGGCTCCTCGACGAATGCTGTCACCTGATCGGCTCGGAGTCAAAAGGGTATCCCTATGTCCCCTGCGACACCGAATGCTTGACTACATGAGTCCCCATGAAGTAGTGGCCAACGGAGTGGTAGTCTGCGGTGTATTCGGTCGGCCCTGCGATTGAGGGTTGGGTGAGATTGAGAAACGACCGTCAGGCGCCGCCATCGGATCCTGCAGGCTTGAGTTAGTCTGGAGGCGCAAACTGCGGCGCGGGCTGTGGCGTCCAGGTCGGGCCGTGAATGACCGGCCGGCCACCGTCCCAGGTCAGCCGGTCAATGCGCAGCAGGCGCGCTGTCATGGCTGGGTCCCAGCCGTGATAGACAATGTACTCCTGCCCATCCGGAGACTCAGTGAATGAATTGTGGCCAGGGCCAATGACATGGCCGGGGGCGGAGCGCAACAGCGGTCCGTTGATTTCGCCGGGCCGCACGTATGGGCCAAGCGGGTGATCAGCCACCACGTAGGCCACGCCATAGTTATCGCGCTGCCAGCTGCCACCGCTGTAGAAGCAGTAGTAGCGGCCATCATGCAGGCGCAGCGCCGCGCCTTCAATCGTGTGCCAGTTGTAGACCGCGCCATACATCGGCCGCGCGGCCTGGAACAGATGCCAGTCGGCGTAGGGGCGCACGACCACCTGCGGCTCGCCTGCCAGCGTCAGCATGTCCGTCAGACGGTCAACAACGATGCCGGTACCTACCCGGTAGTCTCCGCCTGGCGTCAGAAAATCCCGTGAGTAAAACAGATACCACTGCCCGGTTGCATCTCGAAAGGGATGCGCGTCAATGGTGAACGGATCATCCGGCATCAGCACACGTCCGCTGTCGGTGAAAGGCCCGGCGGGGTGAGTACTCGTCGCTACACGCAGCTGGTGATCACGCCCGGCTATGCCGCTAACCGAGTAGTAGAGATAGTACAGGCCGTCATGCTCCGCCACTTCCGGCGCCCAATACTCGATGCCGCCCGGCAGCGCGGCCAGCGCCCAGCCGCAGTCCTGCCAATGCACGAGGTCAGCCGAATAGAGGACCGGGAACTGACACCCCTCCGGCGACGCGGGGCCAGTCGCGTAAACGTACCAGCCATCCCCAGTGCGTAGCGCGAATGGATCGGCGCGGTATTCGGGGAAAAGCGGGTTGGTATAGAGGGATGGCGTCGTGCTCACAATGCCCCACAAAACTCGGAATGCCACAGGATAAATTGGTGCATTTGCGAAATAATGCACATATTTGACAAACTCCAGCGAGGGCGTATGATCTCAATAGAGAATGCCACATAAAAAACTGTTTCATCAGGCCGTTGCAACTGCAGTCACGCCCTTTTTCGGAACAGAAGGCGCACCGATGGAAAGCGCGAATTTTCATCTGGCCCACGATGCTTTACCAGTCCGAGTGTTGACGGTTGATCTTGACCAATCGTCGGACGAGATCGAGCAGATGTTCAAGGGCTTTGGCTCGGCGAAGCGTGTGGAGATCCTGCGCTTCCTCGGGGGGCATAGCTGCAGCATCAATGAAATTGCCGAGGCGCTGCAGCTACCCGCTTCAACGACAACCATGCATATCAACCTGCTTGAAAAAGCTGGCTTGATTCGCACGGCCCTCAAGCCAGCCAATCGCGGACTGCAGAAGATCTGCTATCGCCTTTACGACCAGATCATCGTCACGCTGCCCGGCGGTGAGCGTGTGTCTGATCAATATGTAGATATCGCCATGCCGATTGGCGCCTACGTGGATTGCCGCGTGACGCCCACCTGCGGCCTGGCGAGCGAAAGCGGCATCATCGGCCATGTGGACGACCCCGGCACCTTCTACGACCCCGACCGCTTTCGCGCCCAGCTCATCTGGTTCAAGCAGGGTTACGTGGAATACCGTTTCCCGAACCGCCTTCCCGCCAACTCGGTACTGGAGAGCATTCAGGTCAGCCTTGAGTTGTGCTCGGAAGCGCCGCTGCATAACGATGACTGGCCCTCTGACATCACGGTATGGATGAATGAGGCCGAGATCGGAACGTGGACCAGCCCGGGGGATTTCGGCGGCGAACGCGGCAATCTGACGCCAGACTGGTGGGAAGAATGGAACTCCCAGTACGGGCTGCTCAAAATGTGGAAAGTAACTTCGCAAGGCGCGTTTGTGGACGGAGTGCAGGTGTCTGCCGTGACCGCAAACGATCTCAACATTGGCCACGGCGGATTCATCTCAGTCCGCATTGGTATCAAAGATACGGCGACACGCGTGGGCGGCATCAATATCTTTGGCCGGCAGTTTGGCAACTACCCCCAGGATATCGTCATGCGGCTGCGTTATCGCACGGTTGAGGAGCGAAAGGAGGTGCCGGATTAAGAAGGCAGGAGTGCAGGTATCGCTGGCAAGGAGTTTCAGGTCACTTGACAGAACGGAGCAAGGTTAACATGTCCAGGTACGCTTACATTCTCTTCCTCGTCGTCCTGCTGGTGCTGGCTGTGACTCCAGCGTTGGGCCAGGACGCCGTCGAATTGCCCGCGGATTGCGGCGTCGTGACGCTTGACTTCTGGAACCCATTCACTGGCCCCGACGGCCCCTTCATGGGCCAGATGGTGGACGCCTTCAACGCCGCACACCCGAATATTCAGGTGACGATGACGACGCAAAGCGAGTATTACACTCAGCTTGGCACCGCCGCCGCTTCGAATACGCTGCCAGATGTGGCCATCGTTCATGCCGATCAGATTGCCACGTGGGCCTATCGTAATGCGCTGCGCCCGATGGATGCGCTCGTTGAAGAAGTTGGGATTAACGGCGAGGACTTCCCCGCCGCCGTGTGGAATGCCGGTATGGTCAATGACCACCGTTATTCCATCCCGCTCGATATTCACCCAATGACGATGTTCGTCAACTTGGACCTGCTGAGCGCCGCTGGCATTGACGCGATTCCGGCGACCGGTGAGGAATTTGCCGCCGCGGCTGCTGCGATGACGGGTGGTGACAACAACGGCTTCAATATCACCTCCGGCTTCCCGATCCGCCAGATTTTCGAGATGATGCTCTATCAGTTTGGCGGCACGT
>JAEURB010000153.1 GCA_016788435.1 Anaerolineae bacterium
CGGATGTGGCCGGAAATCAATTCTTCCATGACGAGCGCTTCAGCCGGGGCGGCGCGGGATTAGCTGGCGCGGCCACCGATCCGGCCTATCGCGTGTGGCTGGAAGACTGGCAGGTGGTGGCCGAAGACGCCAACGCGCTCCAGACGCGCATCACGGCCGAGGCCGATGACTACGCGGTAGACCTGACGCTGACACAGGACAAACCGCCTGCTCTGCAGGGCGACCACGGCCTGAGCGCCAAGAGCGCTGAACCGGGCAACGCCAGCTACTACTATTCGCTCACTCACTTGCTCACTGAAGGCACGGTGACGATTGATGGCCAGACCTTCACCGTCGAGGGCCTGTCGTGGAAAGACCACGAGTTCGGCACCAGCGCGCTCGGCGAAAGCGCCCTGGGCTGGGACTGGTTCGGCTTGCAGCTTGACGGCGGGCGCGAGTTGATGGTCGGGCAAATCCGCCAGCGCGACGGCGGGACTGACCCGTACTTTGGCGGCCTGCTCGTCTATCCCGATGGCCAAACGCGCACCCTGCCGGCCGGGTCGTTCGCCATCGAGGCGACCGATGAATGGGTTAGCCCGCACAGTGGCGCGACCTACCCGGCGGGCTGGCTGATTACCGTCAACCTGGGCGGCGATGAGCCGCCGCTGAGCCTGACGCTCACGCCGCAGGTAGCCGATCAGGAATTGTACGGGGGCGGCATCGCCTACTGGGAGGGCAGCGTGCGGATCACCGGCGACGCCGACGGCTACGGTTACGCCGAACTGACGGGCTACGCCGACTCGATGACCGGGCGGCTGTAGGAACTTGCCCAGTGTTCCCCTACACAGTGTCGAACCTCACCCCGGCGAATTTCCTTGTTGATCAATTAGAACAAAAATGCTAAAATCCGTTTCAGTATGGGAGACCGCGCCGGCAGCGCCGCGCATGATCTATACTTAGGGGATTAAGCTCATGTGGTCAGACACATCAGCATGGCAAAGGACGGCAGCCTTGGCTCCTCGCAAGAAAGACTCAGCTCTGGATCGGAACGAAGAGATCGTCAACCAGCTCTCCCTCAACGAGGAAGGGCGCAAGAAGGCGATTGAGGCGACGCTTGGTGAATTGACCAAGAAATACGGCGAAGGCGCGGTTGTGCGCCTGGGCGATGCTTCCCATCTTCAGGTGGATGTCATTCCGTCTGGTTCGCTGACGATTGATATCGCCATCGGCGTGGGTGGCGTGCCGCGCGGCCGCGTGACCGAAATCTACGGCCCGGAAAGCAGCGGCAAGACCACCATCTGCCTGCACGTGATCGCCGAGGCGCAGAAGCGCGGCGGCTGGGCGGCCTTTGTGGACATGGAACACGCGCTCGACCCCGTCTACGCGCGCCGGATCGGCGTCAATGTGGACACCCTCTACGTCGCACAGCCCGATACCGCCGAGCAGGCGCTGGAGATTACCGAGGCGCTGGTGCGCTCCGGCGCGCTCGATGTGGTGATCCTCGACAGCGTGGCGGCGCTCGTGCCGCGCGTCGAAATCGAGGGCGAGATGGGCGATACCCATGTGGGTATTCAGGCCCGCCTGATGAGCCAGGCCCTCCGCAAACTGTCGGGCGCGATCAAGCAGTCGAACGTGGCCGTGATGTTCACCAACCAGCTCCGCGACAAGATCGGCGTGATGTATGGCTCGCCGGAAACAACCAGCGGCGGCCGTGCGCTCAAGTTCTACGCCTCGGTGCGCCTCGACGTGCGCCGTCAGGAGTCGATCAAGGCCAGTGGCGGTGAAGTCGTCGGCAATCGCACCCGCGTGCGTGTGACCAAGAACAAGGTTGCGCCGCCCTTCCGCGAGGCCGAATTCGACATCATGTTCCTTGAAGGCGGCATCAGCAAGAGCGGCGAAATCCTCGACCTGGCCACCGAACTCGGCATCATTGAGAAGCGCGGCGCGTTCTACCGCTACAACGATGGGCTGCTTGGGCAGGGCCGCGAAGCCGCCAAGACCTTCCTCAGCGAGAATACGGCGCTGGCGGAAGAAATCGAGACGCAGGTACGCCAGCACTACGGCCTGGCCGGGGCACCGGCGGTCATCCGCGAGTAGTCCGCTTGGCTCCCTCAAACGTCACCCCCAGCCCTCTCTCCAAGATCGGAGTGGGGGCGTTTTCTTCCCTCTCCTTGCGCGGCGAATGGTGGGCTGTAGCGGCAAAGGCATGCCTTGCCACTACATTTCCTCCTCCATTCTGGTCAGGCGACGAGGCCTGAAACACGGATGTCACCCCCTCACAGCCCACGTAAACTGGAGTGGGGCGGGACGAAGTCCGGGGTGAGGGGTTGCAGGGGCACGATGCATCGTGCCCCCGCTAAATACCGGCGTTTGAACCAGAATGGCGAGGGGTCAGAGGTGCGGCGCGAGGCCCGCCCATTCCGCCTGTTCTCCACCGCTTTACCGCCCTCTCGCCGGGTGCAGCGGGCGTTGGCCTGCCCCGCTTTAGCGCCCGGCTGCGCTTCGGGCTAGAATGAACGGTCGCGGCAGGGCGCGGCGGCTGGAGGGCGATACGGCATGGCGGGTTATGGGCGGCTGGAAGTCTTCTTCCCCGATGGGATGCACAAGTCGTTCATCCTCACCGAGGACAACGTTTCGGTTGGCCGCCAGCCGGGCAATGTGATCCCGCTGGATACCGAAACCATCTCCCGCTATCACCTCACGATTGCGCACCATGACGGCGAAATCACCATCGCCGATCTCGAATCAGCCAATGGCACGTTCGTGGATGGGTTGCGCCTGAAGCAGGGCGAGCATCACCCGCTGATCGGCGGCGAGGAAATCCTGATCGGCGACCTGCGCCTCTTCTTCTACAGCCTCGACGAGTCGCCCACGCGGCCCAATCTGCCGCCGGTCGAAGACGCTCCGCCTCACGTCAGCGCCGACCAGGCAAGCTTCCACATCGAGATGGACGAGCCGGAAATCGCCGTGCCACCAGGGGCGCATACCGCGGCCGAACTGCGCGTGATCAACCGGGGCACGCTCAGCGAACGCTTCGTAGTCGAAGTGACCGGCGTACCCCGCCAGTGGGTGCGGATTGACCGGCCCGAATTCGACCTGCGGCCAGATGACCAGGCCTACATCCAAATCAGCTTCAAGCCGCTGCGTAAACCCGACAGCGCGCCCGGCGCATACCCGGTCACCGTGACCGTGCGCCACAAGAACGACCCCGCCCAGGTGCTGCAGGGCGTCGTCACTCTGCACATCCTGCCCTATGGCGGCTTCGGAATGGCCCTCGAAGGGCGTGTGCTGGCTCCCGATCAGCCGTTCCGCGTTCACCTGCACAATCAGGGCAGCGGCAATCTGCCCATCCGCCTCGCGGCCTCCGATCCATCGGGCAAGCTGCGCATCAACCTTCTGCCCGATCAAGCGCTGCTGCTGCCCGATCAGCGGCTGGTGGTCAACGGCACGGCCACGCCGCGCAGCAAGCGGCTGTTTGGCAACCTGCAGCACTATCCCTTCGATATCGTCGTCCGTTCCGGTGATGCCGCGGCCTTCACCATCGCCCAGCGCGCCCATCTCACCGAACGGCCCTCACTGCCCGGCTGGGCCATTTACGCGCTGTTGGGCGTCGTCCTCCTCGTGGTGCTCGGCATTGGTGGCGCGCTGCTGCTGCTCACCCGCCCGCCCGCGCCCCCCGCCGTCACCGATTTTGTCGTGCAGCCCGCTTCAGTCCCGGCCGGGCAGGCGCTGCAAGCCTCGTGGAACGCCGAAGGAGCGAGCGGCCTGACGCTCGCGGTGAACGGGGCTATCGTCCAAACGCTGAACGGCGACGTAACCAGCGCCTCGCTGCCGACCGGCGGGCTGGAAGGCGTGGTGGAAGTTGCGCTGGTCGCCTCCAACGCGGGCGGCGAAGCCAGCGCCCAGGCCACAGCCGTTGTCACTACGCCGCTGACCATCGAAACGTTCAACGCGTCGCCCACAGTGCTGATGCGTCACGTCGCCATGCCGGTCACCTTCGCCTGGAGCGCGCCGGGCGCAGAGAGCGTACAGTTGATGGGGGCCGAGACGCTGACCGCCAACCCAATCCCCGGCACGCTGCCCGCCGAAGGCACGATCACCGTCAACGCCTACGTCATCATCCCGGATCCGGAAGTTCTGCTGACGCTGGTCGCGCAGGATGCCGCCGGAAACCTGCTGCAGCAGTCGCTGTCGCTGCCGGTCGTGGACCCGCTGTGCACGCCCGCCATCAGCGCCACACTCTACAATCTGCCCTTCGGCGGTACGCAGGTGATCAGCACTGTGCCAGCCGGGACGCCGGTCGTGGTGGATGCCCGCAACAATGATGGTTCGTGGCTGCGGATACGGCTTGGTGGCGTGCGCGGGTGGGGCGAAGCGAGCGCATTCACCTGCAACGAGGGATTCGATATTTCATCCCTTCAGCCCGACCCGACGGTGCCGCAAACCGCTCCCACTCAGCCGCCGGCCGCGCTCCCGGCGACCTCTTCCCCGGCCGGGCAGACGACGCCAGCGCCCGCTGTGACCATCGAGGCGGGCGCGCAGATCACGCCCACCACAACGCCCGGCGCGCAGGGGTAGGCGTCGGCCGTCTGCTATACTGGGCCGCACTATGGCGATTGATTATGTGGTTCACCTCACCTGCCTGCCCAAAGAAACGCTCGGCGTGGATGGCATCCTCGACCGGCTGAAAGCCGCCGCGCGCGCCAAAGAGGTCATCCGGCTGTACCGCGACAACGGGGATTCCCGCCCGCCGTCGGAAATGGGCTTCGAGTTCACGCGCAACCTGCCCGATGGCGAGGAAGAAGTGGCCGTCATCATGGTGCAGGACATGCTGAATCAGGCCGCCGAACTGGAGCCGCTGCTGTCGTGGTGCGCCGACTGCCCGGCCAATATTCTGGGCCGCCCGTTCGGCTGTTACGGGGCGATCAACTATCCGATCAGCTCGGCCGCCGAGAAATGGCTGCTCGACCAACTGCCCTACAATCACCAGCCGCTGCTCTGGCTGCTGCTGCGCGAAGCCCTGATCGAAAACGACGGCCATCCGGTCGAGCCGCTGCGGGCGGGCGGCGTGTATTTCGAAGAGCGCAACGTGCGCGGCCGCCAGTACAGCGAATCGATCGCCTCGGCCAATCAGGTCTTCCAGATGCTGTTCCTGTTCGGCCACATTCAGGCGGGCCACGCGGGTATCCTGCTGCTCTTCTTCAACGCCATCCCGCGCGAAGACCTCGAATCGGCCGACATCTCCCGTATCCTCGATGGCACGCTGCCGCAGGACGAGAAGGAGGAGCGCTTTCCGTTCCGGCTGGAGCATCTCGACGAAGACGACTCATCCATCAGCGAGTTCAGGACCTTCTTCAAGGCCCTGCACCGCGCCTGGATGCTGAACATGCCGCTGCTGCTCGACGTGTAGCGCCGCCGCGAGCCATCGTCTGTGGCCAACCTGCCCCCCGCTTCCGGCGCTGCGCCCACCATCGCCGATGTGGCGCGCATCGCAGCGGTCAGTGACCCCGTCATCCGCAATCTGCAAATCACCCAGTGCTATCACGAGCTGGCGCAGGCCATGGCCGCCCGCACCGGCCCCGGCGCGAACTGGTGTACGTTTGCCACCTGGGCCTCCAAACAGGCCGGGCAAACCATCCGCCGCGAAGACCTCCAGCGAGCAGTGGAAGACCTGATCGATTCCGCGTTCAGCGCGCAGGCCGCCCCCGAACTGGCCGATTCGGCGCAGGAGTTGGGTTCGAAGCGCACGCCGGAGGAGATTCAGGAGACGGTCGCCGATGTGCTGAACCCGCTCAACGCGCTGCAGCGGGCCAGCGGGGCGGTCGCGCGCGGCAACCTCAAAGTCTTCGCCGAAATTGGCCACGAATTCGCCCGCTTCCTCGCCGCGCTCGGCCCCGCTGTACCCCCTGATCCAGTCGCGCTGGCCGCCTTCACCAACGAACTGCGCCCTGGCGGCCCGCCGGATGGCCAGCAAATGCTTCGGCAGGCGTTCGGCCGCTACGTGCAGGCTTTCAGCGAACCCGACGCCAAAACGAGGGCGGAGCTTCTGCTCTGCGCCAACCTCGAAATCGGCCTGCACGAGCAAACCCGCCTCCAGCCGGAAATCCGCGAGGCGCTCGACGCGGTGCTGGTGGATCGCGGTCAGTTTCGCGCCCGGCTGATCAAGGCGCTCTTTCCCTGGGGCGGCTGGTGGGCACGGCTGCGGCTCTTTCTGCTGCGGCTGTTCAACCGGCCCAGCCCGTTCGACGCTCTGGTGGAGCGACTGCTCGACGAGGCGCGGCGCAGGATTCGGCTCATCTTCACCGCCAGCGTGATGACGCTCGGCGGGCCGGGCGGGCTGCGCTTGCGGCTGGGCGCGGATGTGCCGGCCCCGTTTCCTGACAACCTCATCCACGTCGCCCTGCCGGAACTGCGCGCCCTGCTTGACCAATTCGACCCCACGCCAGACAGCCCGCGTGAGAGCGGGGCCGAAGACTGGGCCGCCCTGCCCGACCGCCTGCATTTCATTGCCGACCTGTTCCGCGCTTATGGCCAGGCGCCGGACTGGTTCGACCCGCCCTTTACGCCCGCGCAGTCCGCCGCCCTGAAGGAAGGGCACCTGCCGGATGGGCGGCTGTAGAGCCTGCCTAAAATCTGTGCTGATTGCCCTCACCTCTCCCGAAAGAAACCTCACCTCCCGGCCCCCTCTCCGAAAAGCGAGAGGGGGAGAAAAGCAGGGCGGTGCGGTCTTTCATCGCCTTCTCTCCGCCCACGTGGGAGAGGCGCGGGACGAAGATGGGGTAAGCCTTACGCATGTGCTTCAGTCACGCCGGTGCGTGTTCCGGCGAGCCAGAAGCGAGAACAGAACGGCGATCAGCCCCACCATGACCACACCGGCAACGAGGTATGGCGCCAGCGACGTGGTGGTGGGTGGTGGCGGCGGCGGGATGAGCGCGCGCGCTTCGGGCGTTACGGCGCGACGGCGGGCCATCTCCAACTTGAGGCTGGTCAGCCCCATCTCCATCGCCCAGCGGTGATTGGCGGCAAAGAACGGCCTAAGGATGACGGAAAGCGATTTCAGGAGTGGCTTTTCGGCGGCGATATCCCATTCGTACTCGATATCCACCCAGTCGCCATCCTGCTGAAACGTCCAGATACCGAAGCCGACAAAATCGCCATCGGCTCGGATCACGATCCGTTTGCCCGGATCGGCTTCGCTGATGCGGAATTTCCAGCGCAGGGTATACGGGAGAAGGCCCTTGGTATACAGGTCAATCACCTCGCCGACGTGATTCTCATCCCCATCCTGCAACCTGGTGGAGCGGAGATATACGGCGGGCCACCAGCGCGGCAGGTCGGTCGCGTCATCCAGAATGGCGACGACTTCCTCGACCGTGCCTTCGACGCGCCAATGGGTGATGAAGTGGTAACGGTTGTCGCTCATCGTGACCGCCCTTGCATAGCATTACGCACCTGCATCATGCCATACAAGCCAACGAGGAAGCAACTCAGCAGGAAGGTCACGCCAGGGCCAAGACATCAAATTTCCCTTGTGGCCTTCACCATATTTTGATGCGATAGCCCTGAGGTTGTGCGTCTGGCCCGCCCGCTGCCCCCGGCTCGTTCCATCGGCTACAATAGCGGTCACCCGGAATGGTGGAGGACAATCGCGATGAGCCGCCGCATCGCCCCCGGCCCCGGCCAGGAATCGGTGTGGGACTATCCGCGCCCGCCGCGCGTCGAGCGGGTGGCGCGCCGCCTGCGCGTGGTCTTCAACGGCCTCCTCATCGCCGATACGGCGCGGGGGCTGCGCGTGCTGGAAACCAGCCATCCGCCCACCTATTACCTGCCGCAGGCCGATATCCGCATGGAGCATCTTTCCCTTGCGCCCGGCTACCGCACCTACTGCGAGTTCAAGGGCATCGCAGTCTATTGGAACGTACAGGTAGCCGGACGCGCGGCCGACCACGCAGCCTGGAGCTATCCCGAGCCAGAGCCCGGCTTCGAGGCTATCCGTGACCACCTGGCGTTCTATGCCGGGAAGATGGATGCCTGCTTTGTAGATGACGAGCAGGTGCAGGCGCAGGCCGGGCATTTCTATGGCGGCTGGATAACTTCCAGCATCGTAGGCCCATTCAAGGGCGGATTGGGGACATTTGGATGGTGAATACAGCGCCGGAGTGGCTGCTCCTGTTCGACATTGATGGCACGCTGCTGCGGACCAACGGCGCGGGGCGCGAATCAACCCGCCGTGCCATGCTCGATGTGTATGGCACGGAAGGCAACCTCGCCAGCTTTCACTTCGGCGGCCGCACCGACTGGCAGATCGTGCTCGACCTGCTGGAAGACAGCCCGTACAGCGAAGACGAGATCGTGGCCCGCCTGCCGCTTTACCACGACTCCATCGCGCAGCACCTGAGCGATCTGATCGCCACTTTCCCGGTCGAGGCCTGCCTGGGCGGCGTCGAAACGGTGCGCGCCCTGCTCGAACAACCGAACGTCGCGCTCGGCCTCGTCACCGGCAATGTCGCCTCAACCGCGCCCGTCAAGCTGCGCGCCGCTGGCTATGACCCGGATTGGTTCCCGGTCGGCGCCTATGGCCACGAAGCGCAGGTACGCGCAGCTTTGCCACCGCTGGCGATGCAGCGGGCTGCGGCGCTCTACCAGTCCCCGTTCGCCCCCGAACGTGTGATCGTCATCGGCGATACCCCGGCCGACGTCGAATGTGCTCGCGCCGCCGGCGCATGGGCGGTCGCCGTCAACACTGGCTTCGAAGCCCGGGAAGACCTTGTCAACGCCGAGCCTGACGTGCTGCTCGAAGACCTGACCGGATTTCTGGAAGTCTTTCCCCGCTTCACCGCCGGGGATTAGCCGCCAATGCCCACACCTTTCACCGTTCTCACATGGAATGTTGGCAATGGGCTGGCGAAGCCCGACCGGTTGACGGCGGCCCTGCGCGATTCCAGCGCCGATATCATCGGCCTCGAAGAACTGTCAGAGGAGCAGGCCGCGGCGCTCGAAGCCGGGCTGGCCGATCTCTACCCCTGGCGGGTGCTGTTCGGGCGCGGCATTCCGGGCAAGGGCATCCTCAGCCGCTTTCCGATTCATGACCAGAAGCAGTTGTCCTTCCACCCGAAGCGGCCGGATTTGCACGCACAAGTCGAACGGGAGGGCGGCTTGATGCATGTCATCGTCGTCCACCCGCCGCCGCCCGCTCCGCAGGAGATCAATGCCCGTGCCCGGCAGATGGCCGAAATCAGCAAACTGGTCAATCTGCCGGATCCGGTGGTGCTGATGGGCGATATGAATATGACGCACTGGCAGCAGGCCTATCACGAACTCCTGAACGCAGGGCTGCTCGATGCCTTCGCCGAAGCGGGGCGCGGTTCCTCACTGACCTTTCCCACGCGGCGGGGTTCGCTGCCGCTGCTCCCCATGATCCGTCTTGATTACATCTTTCACTCCACCGAGCTGACGGCGCTGGAGGCGTGGGTCGGGGCCGATGGCGGCTCTGACCATCTGCCGCTGTTCGCCCGCTTCTGCTGACGAGAGACAGAATGACTCTACGTCGCGGTTTTCGCATACCGGGTAATATGCAGTCCGGCCGCGCGCTGGCGCTGCGCCGCTTCATCTTCCGTACGGTCATCGGCATGGTCACCGGCCTTCCCGCCATCCTGTTCGCCGGCTGGGTGCTGCCGGGCTTCAGCATCACCTCAGTCAGGGCGGCGCTGTTCGGCCTGGTTGTGCTCAGTATCTTCAACGCCATCCTGCGCCCGCTGCTGGTGCGGCTCACCCTGCCCGTCAATATCCTCAGCGCCGGGCTGTTCACCCTGCTGATTGACGGCTTCATCATCACCTCCATCCACCTTTTCGTGAACGGCTGGGTAGTGGGCAGCATCTGGGTGGGCATCGCCGTTTCGTTCATCCTCACCATCGTGCAGATGTTCATCGCCAATACTATTCTGGCCGACGACGACCGCGACCTGTACTTCTATCAGATGGTGCAGCGCTATGCGCGCAAGGAGAAGAAGCAGCAGACGCAGTTCGACACGCCAGGCATGCTGTTTCTCGAACTCGACGGCGTCAGCGAGCCGATTCTGCGCCGCGCGCTGAACGGCGGGCTGATGCCCCATCTCAAGAGCCTGCTCGACAGCGGCGAGTACAAGTTGGTGGCATGGGACAGCGGCCTGCCCTCGCAGACCTCGGCCATGCAGGCGGGTATTCTGCACGGCTCGCATTTCAACATTCCCGCCTTCCGCTTCTACAACAAGCAGGAGGGCAAGCTCTACGTCTCCAACCGGCCGGGCGACGCCTCGGCCATGCTGCGGGCGATTGATGACGGGCAGGGCCTGCTCGATGCCGAAGGCTTCTGCCTCAATAACTGGGCCACCGGTAACGCTGAAGAAGTGATGCTCACCTTCGCCAGCGATACAAGCGGGCTGAAAATGCTCGGCCCGTCGAACAACCTGTTTCAGTTCTTCGCTAACTTCAATAACGTGCAGCAGGTCATCGCCGGCTCGGTGGCAGACCTGTGGCGCGAGTGGCGCGAAGCCCGCTATCAGCGCCGCCACGATGTTCAGCCGCGCATCAGCCGGCGCTACCCCTATCCACTGATACGCGCCGCCACTATCGTGCTTTTTCCCTACCTCAGCGTCTACCTGCTGCTCGGCAAGATGTTCGAGGGCATAGGCGCAGCCTATACCACCTTCGTCGGTTACGACGAGGTGTCTCACCACTCCGGCATTGACCGGCCGGACGCGATGCGGATATTGGCCAAACTGGACGGGCAGATGCGCCAGATCATGAACGCCCGCCCCTTCGTGCATCGCAAGTACGAGGTCATCCTGCTCGCCGATCACGGCCAAACGATGGGCGCGACCTTCCGCCAGCGCTTTGGCTTCACCCTCGGCGAGTTCGTCAACCGGCTGCTCGGCAGTGAAGCGGCCATTCAGGAGCAGATAGGCGGCGACGAAGCGGCGGCCAGTATCAACCTGCTGGCCTCGCAGCTCACCCAATCCGACCGCTGGGCCGCCAAACGCCTGCGCCGCCTGGTGCGCAACCGTACCGATGAGCAGGGTATGGTCGAGGTCTTCGAGGACGACGAGCAAACCCGGCTTCATGGTGACGTGAACGGAGACCCGCGCGCGCATACCGTGGTGGTCGCTTCCGGCAACCTTGGCCTGATTTATTTCACACACTGGCAGGAACGCCTGACCGCCGAGGCAATCGCGGAACAGTTCGAGGGCTTCATCATGGCGCTGACCAGCCATCCCGGCATCGGCTTCGTCGTCGTTCGCACCCGGCACGACGGCCTGATCGCCATCGGCAAGACCGGCGTCTATTACCTCGACAGCGATACCTTCGAGGGCGAGAACCCGCTGGCAGATTACGGGCCGAACGCTGCGCGCCACCTGCGCGACCTCGACACCTACCCGTGTATGGCGGATATCCTCGTTAACGGCTTCTACGACCCGGTGAAAGATGAGGGCGCAGCCTTTGAAGAACTGGTCGGCTTTCACGGCGGGCTGGGCGGCAAACAGACGATGCCGTTCCTGATGTATCCGGCCCATTTGCAGGAGGGCGACCTGCCGCCCATCGTCGGCGCGCCAGAGGTTTACAAGGTTATCCGGCGCTGGCAGGAACAGCTGCGCGGCACCGGCGGCTCCAATCTGGCTAAAGCAGTCCGCCCGGAACTGGACGAAATCTAGCGCGCCCTCGCGCCGGGGTTGATCAGGCGTTCGGTGGGGCTGGGTCTGGCAGGGGCGAGGGGCGGGCCTATCCCTTCTGTGCCGCACATACCCGGTAATTCGCGTCCAGTTGGCCACTGAGGGCCAGCAGCGCCGAGATGCGCCGGGCGTTGTGCATGAAATCACGCGCCTCGTCCGGGCGCAGCGGGCGGCCCAGCACCTTTTCTTCGCGGTAACTCAGCCACTTTTTGAGCACCTGATAGCCGCCAAGCGTGTACTCCCACACCGCCAGCGGGACGTTGGCCCAATAGGTCGTGTCGTTGAGGTAGACATCGAGCGTACCGTCTGCCCGTTCGGCCAGCTTGCCCTGCCCCGGCATGACGCCATTCGCGCCCCGATAGCCCCAACCCGCGCTGATGGCGAAATCGGGCGAAGAGGGCGCAGAAAGCACGGCTATCGAGCGCAGTTCGGGACGAGGGTTGCCCTGGGTGACGCCCGGCACAGGTGTTTCAACATCGAGCAGGGCCGCGACCTGCCGCCCAAACGCGGCCGACATCTCGATAATCTCACGGGATGATGGCAGCGGTACACGAGGCCAGTCCTGCCGAAGTCCCCCGGCATTTTCGGCGCGGTAGCCGGGCGCGTGCAGCACGGCCAGCGCGTGATAGAACAGCGTTTCCGCCTGCAATTCCTCACTCATGCTGTCGTCAAACACGCCGGCCAGATAGTTCCGCGCCGCGTCGCTCAGGTTGGGACGGCGCGTACCGGGAAGGGGGATTTGCTCATCGAACAGCCCGCGAGGCGCGTTTTCGTCGGTGTATAGGAAGAGTGGGAAATAGCTAGACAGCCCATTTCCAAGATTGTCGCTTAAACGCCGCGTAAATATTCCCCGGTCAAAGGCTTCTCTTGGTGACTTTTGACGCGCTTCTAGCCATACATTGGGCTTCTCCGATTGAGCGAAGAACTCCGGACGTGGGCGATCTAGCAGAGCTTCAGACCAGAAGAGAAACTGCATATCAAACGGACGCCACATGTAGCGGACAATCTGAGCCGAAAGTGCGTTGTGGTCAACACCGATAGACCCGGCTAGCCTGGCAGCTTTGACTGCTAATTCGTCCGCATCGATCCCAACCAGATCAGCATCGTTACTCGTCTTGACACCAGGAAACGAGATTGGGAACAACTCCGGCAGGCGCGGCCAGTCGAGATAGCCTTCGCCGACCGTGCGCGGCTTGAATGGCAGGCCCAACTCGATCAATGGCGACAGCGGCGCATATTCCGGCTGGCCGGTGATGAGGCTTGTTTCCAGGGCCTTCCGCCGTTCATCCGCCCGCGCTTGGTCAAAATCCCGGTACAGCAGGGCCGCGGGTTCGGCATTGTTTTCCTCGCGCCGGACGAGCGTGGCAATCGCCGTGCCGATCTTGATGCCAGTGGATGAACCTTGCATGGCAAACACGGTTTCACTGGTGCGGCCATCTGGCGCATATTCCGAGATGATCCGGTCCCCGTGCAGGTTGTCCACGGTGATCACGTCGAACTCGCGCAGCAGGTGTTCGCGCATCCCGGTGTGCGACAGGCCATCCAGCCATGAGTAGTTGGAGATGAAGCTGACGACGCCGAGCCGGCTGCCGCGTTCGGTGATGCGCCGTTCGGCCATGCGGAAGAAGCGCACGTACAGGTCGTTCAGGCCCTGCCCCTGCGGTTTGGGCAGCGCCGGGTCGTGCGTCCCCCGGTAGCCGTCCACCAGGTCACGCTCCTCGTCCACGGCCACACCCGCAAAGCCGGAATACGGCGGGTTGCCGAGGATGACGAGGATATCCGCCCCCTGCTTGACCTGTTCGGCGGCGTCGCGCTCTTTGCTCAGTTCGGGGAAAAGGACGACCGCTTTAGGGCCTTCGGGCGGCTCCCACCCCGTCAGCGCGTTAGTGAGATAAACGCCTGCGCGCTGGCCGGCCTTCAATTCGGCTCCCCAACCCGTGAGCAGCATCCCGATTTGCATGTGGGCGACGACGAACGGCGCGGGCAGGATTTCAAAGCCGTAGATGCGGGTCTGCGCGGCGCGGGCCGTTTCGGCGGCGGCCAGCGCATGGCCGTCCCGCCCCTCATGGATGGCCTGAATGTGGCGCAGCACTTCGACCAGATAGGCGCCAGTTCCGCAGGCGGGGTCGAGCACGATCACGCGCTGATCGGCCAGCCCGTCGGCGATGCCCAAATCCTCTTTCAGCGCCGCATCCACTCGCGCCACCATGTAGCGCACGATTTCGGGCGGGGTGTACCACACGCCGAGCTGCTTGCGTAATTCGGGATCGAAGGCTTCGAGGAATGGTTCATAGAAATACTGAATGGCGTGGTCGCGCTCGAACTGCTCGAAGAAGCGAGCCTGATCGACGCGATTGAGCGCGTCAGCCGTCCATTCCAGCACCTGCTCGACACTGGTGGGCAGGGTGTTGGCGGCCGAGAACTGGGTAAACAACTCCTGCACGACGGGCACGTTCAACTGGCGCGTGTGCTTCAGCCATTCGAAACGCTCACCCCTGGCCGGGCGGCGCTCATGCCACAGCACCCACGCGGCAAACACGCCGTAAAACAGCGTCTGCACGAACGTCGAACGGAAGAACTCCCCGGCTTTCTCATCATGGAAATGCACGCCCAACGCCACTTCCAGCTGCCCGCGGATGTTATCGAGCTTGTGCAATTCGGCCGGGCTGACATCCAGCCGCGCCCGCGCCTCACGCGCATAGCTCGCCAGCAGCCAGGCGACCTCTTTCGGTGCGGCCAGCGGGGCATTGCGGCGCATCACGCGCATCAGGTATTCGAGCAGAGCGGCTTCGTGCTTCGCGGCCAGCGACTGTGGGTGGGAGGCTGCCTGCCAGAACGTTTTTGCGTCCGGCGCAAGGTCATAACGTTCCTCGATACCGCCCTGCGTGATCAGCACAAACTGCGCGGTGTTGGTGACCAGCACCTGCCCGTACAACTCCAGGTACTTTGCCACCTGCGGCGATTGGGCAACGGCCAGCAGATCGTGCTCGACGGGTTTGACCTCGATCACGCCGTGCGCGGGTAACTGACCTTCCGGCTGGTGCGCGTCGTACAGCCCCAGGTCTGGAATGCCCGCCCCCTGATTGGCCGGGTGTACACGGGCAATCACCGCCGGTTTCAGGCGCGAGCCAGCCTCATCCAGCAGGGCTTTGAGCGCGGGATAAAGCGAGGTTTCGGGCGTGGTCGTACCCCGGTGATCGCGCAGTTCGCGGAGGTAGGTTTCGAGCGCGGGCATGGGCTGTCTTTCCGGTAAAGAAGACTGTAACCAGCGGGAGTGTACCCAATTCCAGGGCGGGCGGCATGGCGGAGGGGTGAGGTTTCTTTGCGTCTTTGCGATTTTCCTGGCGTTCCTGGCGGTCAAGCAGCTTTCACCCCTCACCCCCTTTTGCGTCCTTCTGTTCTACCAAATCGTCTCCTGCAAATAGCGCATTTGTTCTATTCTAATCATGTACCACCTTGCCGCGCGCCGGGGCGGACGGCAACCATCATGGCTTCGCACCGTGTCCCGCCATCAGCCCATCAGCGATCCCGCGCGCGGCCTCTCTGCCAACTGTCCGCTCTTTTGTCCGGTTGTCCGGTTCGCTTTCCCCTCAGTCCTGTCCCGTTGTTTCAATTCTGTCCTGCTGTCCCGTTGTCCTGTTCAACCAATCGGTCGCCTGTCTGCCCCGCCCGCCCTTCTCCCCCTCTCCGCACGCGGAGAGGGGGCCGGGGGTGAGATTGCTCTGAAGGGGCGGGGCGTGAGGTTGCTCTAACAGCCTACCGTGCGCCCATCTTCGCCCAGTTAACGGTCGTGCAGGCCTGGCACTGGACTTCGATCCACACCAGCCAGCCGTAAATGTCCTCCACCGCCGGCAAGGCCTGTGCCGAATCGGGCTGCCAGAACGCGAAAATCTCGCCGTAGCGGTCGGTGATGATCAGGGCCGGGTCGCCGAAGCCCTGCGCGGCGCTGGCCATGCCTTGCGAGTCGAACAGCGTCAGCACATGCGGCTGCAGCGCCTCCGCCAGCGCGCGGTCTTGTGGGCCATCTCCCGCCGACACGCTCACAATCTGCGCGCCTTCGGCCTCGAAGCGGGCGGCATCATCGGCCAGCCCGCGCAGCAGTCCGGTGCATGGGGCGCAGGCCGCGCCCGCGTGAAACAGCACGATCAGCGGCTTCCACCCGCGAAAGCGGAACATGTCCACCGGGTTTCCATCGAGGCCGGGCAGCGTGAACGAACGCATGAACCGGCCTTCAGCACGCTCAAAAGGCATTCGAGACTCCCTTTCCATGGCGGCCGGAGGGCCGCCCACGGCAACGATAATACCAATGCGCAGGCGGGTTCGTTACGTCGGCGCCGGCACACCCACCAGCTGCGCCACGATCTCGCGGAAGACCGCCGTATGCCGGTCTACGTCCGCTTCGGCCGTTTGCGGGGCGATGAGCGCCATGTTGTGGAACGGCGTCATCAGAATGCCCCGGTTGAGCGACGCCAGGTGCATGTAGCGATCCAGCGCGTCATCCGCCGCTTCGGCGGCCTCGCCACCGTTGCGCGGCGGGCGCTCGATGAACCAGTACTCGGCGCGACAGCCTAACTGCGTCACGTGCCAGGGCAGCCGGAACTCGTCAATCACCGCCTGTACCCCGGCGGCCCAACGCGCCGCCAGCGGCACGCTGCGGTCATACGCCTGCTGGGTGAGCACGGCTTCGAGCGTGGCGCGCATGGCGGCGATGGACAGCGCGTTGCCAGCCAGCGTGCCGCCGATGCCGCCTGTATCCGCTTTGTCCACACTGATGGAGCGCGTGACGCGCTCGGCGACTTCGCGGCTCATGCCATACACCGCCGCCGGGACGCCTCCTGCCAGCGGCTTGCCCAGCGTGAGCAGGTCGGGCCGCAGCCCGTGAACGCGGGTGTAGCCGCCGGGCCCGGCGCAAATCGTGTGCGTTTCATCGAGGATCAGCAGCGTGCCGGTATCACGGGTGATCTGGCGCAGCGCGTCGTGAAAGCCGGGCTGCGGGTGCACAATGCCGATATTGGTCATCACCGGCTCGGCCAGCACGCAGGCGACATCGCCGGGGGCGAGGGCGGCTTCCAGCGCCTCGATATCGTTGAACTCGACGACGCGGGTGGTCATCGTCGGCGGCACGGGCGGGCCGATGTTGCCGCGCCGGGCCACCGCGACGCCATCTTCCAGTGTGATAAATGTCTCGTCCACCGTGCCGTGATAGCACCAGTTGAAGACGAGAATCAGGCCCCGGCCGGTGATCCGGCGCGCCAGCCGGATAGCGAAACGGTTGGCATCGGTGGCGGTCAGCGCGAACTGCCAGTACGGTAAGCCGAAACGCCGCGCCAGTTCTTCACCCACGAGAATGGCGTCTTCGGTGGGAAGCATGGTTGTGAAGCCGCGCGCCGCCTGTTCGACGATGGCGCGCACGGTCGCTTCCGGAGCGTGGCCGGTCATCGCGCCCGTATCACCCAGGCAGAAGTCAATATAGCGGTGGCCGTCCACATCGGTGAACGATGCGCCCTGTGCCTCGCGCACGAAGACCGGAAATGCGCCGGCCCACTTGACCATCCAGTTCATGGGGACGCCGGCCAGCAGCGACTGGCGGGCTCGTTCGGCAAGCGCTTGTGAGCGGGGATGGGTTTCGATGAAGCGGGCTTCTTCCTGCTGCAGCAGGTGGTGAAGGTGGCTGCGGTTGATGGACATTTTGGCCTCTACGGGTCGTCTTCGAGCGGGGCGAAGCGGGCGCGGGCGCTGGCTTCGGCGGCGGGCATGGCAATGAGGGCATGGCGCAGCACAGTCATGAGGGGTTACTCCGGGAAGCTTGCTGAATGAACGGCCACTGTACCATGAATGGGTTCGCCGGTCATTGTAGTGGAGCGGCCGGCATCGGCAAACAGCGGCTGTTAGCGCTCTTTGCGTTCTTTGCGTTGGTTTTTCATGCCTTGCTTTGCGCCGGCGCGGCTTCGTGGTAAACCCATCATCATGTCCACCCTCTCCGCCAGCCGCCTGAAGGCACGCGCCGCCGAGCTTGGTTTCGACCGGGCCGGCATTACCCGCGCCGAACCTTCGCCCACGCTCGACGCCTACCTGCGCTGGATTGACGCCGGAATGCATGGCCCGCTGGGTTACATGGCGCGGCCGGACAGAGTCGAGCGCCGCCGCGATCTGTCCGTCATCCTGCCCGGCGTGCAATCGCTGGTTGTCGTCGCGCTCGATTACCGCGGCGCCGCGCCCGCCGAATGGCTGACCGACCCGTCTCGCGGGCGCTTCTCCGCCTACAGTTGGGGTAGCGACTATCACGGCGTGATGCTGGAGAAACTGGAGGCGCTGGCGGCCTGGCTCACCCGCGAGACGGGCGGCGCGCACCGCGCCTATGTGGACACTGGCCCAATTCTTGAGCGCAGCCACGGGCAGGCGGCCGGCTTGGGCTTTGTGGGCAAGAACACGCTGCTCATCCACCCGCGCCGGGGCAGCCTGTTCTTCCTCGGCGAAATCCTGACTACGCTCGAATGTGATGCATACGACGCGCCGCTGCCGCAAGCGACGATGTGCGGTTCGTGTACGCGCTGCCTGGCCGCCTGCCCAACCAACGCCTTCCCCGCGCCGCACGTGCTGGACGCCCGCCGCTGCATCAGCATGTGGACGATTGAGCACAAGGGGACCATTGACCTCGCGCTGCGTCCGCTGTTCGGCAACTGGGTGTTCGGCTGCGACATTTGCCAGGATGTTTGCCCGTTCAACCGCTTCGCCCCGGAAACACGCGAACCCGCCTTCACGCCAAACGCCGCGCGCATCGCCCCACCGCTGGTGGAACTGCTGGCGCTCGACGAGGCCGGGTTTCAGGCGCGCTTCGCCGGGACGCCGGTCGCCCGCACCGGCCGCGAACGCCTGGCACGGAACGCCTGCGTAGCGGCCGGCAACTGGGGCAGCGGCGAGGCCCTCCGGCCGTTGATTGCCCTGCTTGACGATGCCAGCCCGTTGGTGCGCGGTCACGCAGCCTGGGCGCTCGGCCACATCGGCGGGGGCGCGGCGCGGGCGGCGCTCGATAGCGCATGGCAGCGCGAGACGGACGCCGCGGCGCGGGATGAACTGGCGGCGGCGCTGGATAACCGGGAGTAAAAACGTTCAAAGTAGAGAGCAGAGGGCGGGAGGTTTCTCCGCTCAGGCAGGCCAGAAGTACCGGGGTTTCCCTCGAGGGTTCATGAAAAACGATTGCCGGTGTGCTGGCCTGGTTCGAGCAGGTCGCGGTGCTGTAGGGTGCGCTGGCGGTGCGCCGCTAGTCGAACGAACTGCGGATGATCGTGCCGACGCTCTCGTCGCCCAGCACCGCGCGGTACAGGTCGTCGTTGTTCCAGAAATTGACCACCATGATCGGCAGGTTGTGTTCCTGGCAGAGCGCGAAAGCCGTCATGTCCATCACGTTCAAGCGGCCCGTCAGCACCTGATCATAAGTCAGGCGGGCATAGCGGGTCGCCGCCGGGTCTTTCTTCGGGTCGGCCGTGTAAACGCCGTTGACCTTGGTCGCCTTGATGACGATATCGGCGTTGATCTCCATGCCGCGCAGGGCGGCGGCCGTATCGGTCGTGAAATACGGGTTGCCGGTGCCGCCGGTGATGACGACGACGCGGCCTTTTTCGAGGTGGCGGATGGCGCGCAGGCGGATGTAGGGTTCGGCGACCGCGTTCATCTGTACGGCCGTTTGCACGCGGGTGGTTACGTTCTCGTGCTGCAGCGCGTCTTGCAGGGCGAGGCCGTTCATCACGGTGGCGATCATGCCCATGTGGTCGGCTGTCGCCTGATCCATGCCGCGCTCGGCCCCCTTGGCCCCGCGCCACAGGTTGCCGCCGCCGATGACGATGGCGACCTGCACGCCCAGCTCCACGATCCGGCGCACTTTGCGCGCGATGTACGCGCCCTGTTCGGTATCAATGCCGAAGCCGTTGGGGCCAGACAGGGCTTCGCCGCTCAGTTTCAGCACAATGCGCTGGAAGGCCGGTGTGTCGGTCATGTCATCCCCCAAATATCAGTTCTGTGTGCGGGCGAAAAAAGGGACTGGCAAGACTGCCAGTCCCGAAAAACTGCATCATTGGCAGGAACGGCCACCTCGTTCCGCCGGCAAAGGGGTTGCATGCGTGGCTCGTTCCATCTTGGCCTACTCGCCGGCGTCGGCCTCGCCACTGTCGCCCAGGGTGAACACGGCGAAGCGGCGGATTTCGATGGCCTCGCCCACGCCCGCCACCGTCTCTGACAGCAGTTGGCTGATGGTCTTCTCGTCATCCTTCAGGAACGGCTGCTCGAGCAGGACGATTTCCTCGAAGAACTTCTCCATGCGGCCGTCAATGATCTTGTCGGCGATGGCTTCCGGCTTGCCCTCTTCCAGCACGCGGCGGCGCTGCAGTTCGCGCTCGGCCTGCACGATGGCCGATGGCACATGTTCGCGCTTGACGTAGAGCGGCTTGAGGTTGGCGATGTGCAGCGCCACATCCTTGACGAACTGGCGGAACTGGTCAGTGTTGGCGACGAAGTCGGTTTCGCAGTTGACCTCCACCAGCACGCCGAGGCGGCGGTTGAAGTGCAGGTAGGTTTCGATTAGGCCTTCATTCATCGCCCGGCCGGAGCTGAGCTTCTTGGCGGCGCGGGCCAGGCCCTTGTCGCGCAGGAACTCAACGGCCTTGTCCAGATTGCCTTCCGTCTGCTCGAGCGCCTTCTTGCAGTCGAGCGGGCCTGCGCCAGTCATTTCGCGCAGGTCTTTCACCATCTGTGCGGTGATCGTTACCATGGGGTTTAGGCCTCTTCCTCTGCAGTTTCGCTGTCATCAGCGAGCTTGGTGCTGCGCAGCTTGGAAAGGATCGACGCGCCCAGCAGCTTCTCGTCGTCCTCTTCATCATCCTTGCTGACGAACTCGGCTTCGCCGGTTTCCACATCGTCAGGCTTCCGCATGTGCTGGCCCTCGATCAGGGCGTCGGCGAAAGCGCCGAGCAGCAGCTTGATGGCGCGCACGGCGTCGTCGTTGGCGGGCAGGATGTAGTCAATCTGATCCGGGTTGCTGTTGGTGTCGGCCAGGGCCAGCACCGGAATCTTCAGGCTGTTGGCTTCCTTGACGGCGGTGGCCTCGCGCACGGTGTCCACCACGATCAGCAGGTCGGGCAGGCGCTTCATATTACGAATGCCACCCAAACGAAGCTGAAGCTTCTCGATCTCGGTGTCAATCGTCAGGCGTTCCTTCTTGTTGAGGATTTCGTACTCGCCTGCCTCGCGCTTCTTCTCCATCGTCTTGAGCGTGTCAATCCGCTTGCGGATCGTCGTCCAGTTGGTGAGCGTGCCGCCCAGCCAGCGGGTGTTAACGTAGGGCTGGCTGGCGCGTTCGGCCTCCTGAGCGATGGCCTCCTGAGCCTGACGCTTGGTGCCGACGAACAGCACCGTGCCATTCTTCGCCGCGATTTCGGCCAACTGGTCCGCGAACTGGTTGAGATTGGCCAGCGTTTGCTGCAGGTCAATGATGTGGATGCCGTTGCGCTCCATATAGATATAGGGCCGCATCTTCGGGTTCCACTTGGTGGTGCGGTGGCCGAAGTGCACGCCCGTCTCAAGGAGCTGCTTCATGGTGACGTTGGACGCCATGATGGGGACTTTCTCCTGTCTTGTGTTTGAGCGATCACGTCCTTCATTCCCCCCGGCGAAAGCGGCCCTCTTGCGGGGCGCGCCAACACCGCCGGCGAGTCCGGGCGTGTGATGATGGGGGCATTCTAGCAGTCCGGCGCGGCGCTGAGAAGGGCGCGCCTAAGCGGCGGCCATCCGCGCTCGAGGAAATACCACACAAGGCGCGAGGAATATGCGCCTTGTGCGGTTGGGCAGGTTAAACGCGTGTGAAGACCCCCAGCCCGCTCACCACCTGAAAGACACCGAGGCCGATAAGTACGACAAAAACGATCTTGCGCTTCATGGCCGCTTCCGGGCGCGTTTGCGGCCAGAAACGAATAGTGGTGAGCATCAGGATGACGCAAAGTGCACCAAGTACGATATCGGCATAGTCCATGCTGTTGAAACTGGTCACCTGGCCGTTGCTGGTCATTGTGGTGGTGCTGCCAAAATTGACAATGAACGGGGCCAACCCCAGCGCCAGGGCTAGCCATTCGCGCTTATCGGGAAACTCAATGTACGGTCTGACCTCACTCATGATTGTCCCCTTTCAAAATACACCTGCGTAAAGCATACGGCGTAATCCAACGACACTAACAAGCAAGTCTGGATTATGGAACAATGGCGCGTTCGCGAGCGTTCCGCCCTCTCCCACGCAAGCGATGAGGATGGCCGATTCAGCGCCCCTCCAGATAGGTCGTGCCTTCGAAGCCCTCGGCCGCCCAGCCCTCGATGTTGATGTCGGTTCGCACATGCCACCAGGTGATGCCCTCGGTGCTCACTGGCCCTTCCAGCACGGCCATATCCTCGCCAAGGTCCATGCCGTCCACCACCCCGGCGTTGAGCGACGGCGCGGCACGCAGGTTGACGCCGCCGGGGAACACCACGACGGCCCTGCCGCCGGGCGCAAGGGCACTGGCCGGCGGTGGCGCGAAGGGCGTCAGAGCTAGCGCGGCGGGCGGGACAGCGGCCCATTCCACCGCCAGCGCTCCGGCCACTGCGCCGGTGATTTCCTGCACCGTGCCATCCACCGACGCAACGAAATAGCGGGGCGCGAAGCCCTCGATACCCGTCACGACCAGCACCGCACTGCGATCCGGGCTCCAGGCCACGCGATGCGGGGCGCTGTCGCCAACCGGCGCAGTGATAGCTGTGCCGTTGCTGCGGTAGAGGGCCAGCGGCACGCCGGGGCCACCGGGCGAGCCGAGCGCGATGATGCTGCCATCCGGCCGCTCGACCGCATCCTGCAGCCACAGCCCGGCCGCTGTCCCATCAAGCAGCACCTCCAGACCGCCGCCATCCGGGTTGGCGCGGCCGAGGATGACCCGCCCATCCGGCCCGCGCCCGCTGACGATGACCGACTCCCCATCATTCGCCCACGAGGCGTAGTCATACCAGGCAATCGGCGGGCGCAGGTTGGCGGCATTCGCATCGGGGCGCGGCTGCACGACGGTGAAGGCCCGGCGGCCCTGCCCCGGCAGGTCGAGCGCGATCAGCAGCGAGTCACTGTTCGGGCTCCACGCGAAGCCGATGCTGCGGTACTCGAACGGCTCGTTGACCCGCTGCACTGTGTCGCAGCCGGCCTGCGGCGGGCAGTCGCGCACCAGTTGGTAGGTCGGGTCGGTGGCGCTGGCGGCCAGCGCAGCCGGTTCGAGATACCAGATGCCGTCATTCCCCGAATCGTTGCCGACTTCGCCATCACTATCGGTATCCACCCAGAAGGCCAGATAGCGGCCGTCGGGCGACCAGCCGGTTTGCGCGACGCGGGCGTTATTCGTTTCGGCCGAAGCTGGCGCGAACTCGGAGAACGGCGAGCGCGTCAAACGGACGGCCTCGCCGCCCGCATCGGCCGAGATCAGCAGGCTGCCCGCGCCGTCTGCCCGCGCCAGCGCCCCCGTCACCGGATTGAAGGAGAACGTGCCCGCGCCACCCGGCAAATCGAACGGCGCTCCGCTCACCCCGCCGCCGCTGGTGGACAGGATGAAGACCAGCGACTCGGGCAGATCGGCCGTGATGCTGGTGGGCGCGGGCAGCGGCTCGTTCGGGATCAGGTTGATATCGGTCGTTGGCGAAGCGACCGGCGTGAAGGTCGGCAGGCCGGGCGTCGCCGTCAGGACGAATCCTTCCTCGGTGCCGGGCAGGACGGTCGCGAACGTCTCCGGCGTCGGGCGCACGCCAATTGGCAGCGGCGTGATGTCCTGCGCGGGCAGCGTTACCTGCGGCGGGGTGGGCGAAGCGGTGGGCAGCGTAACCGGCACCAGCCCGATAGTGGCCGTTGGCTGCGGCCGTTCGCCAATTGGCACGCTTCCCGGTGTGGCCGTCGGCGCGGGCGTGAACGTGGGCGGCGCGGGTGACGGCGTGCGGGTTGGGCCGGGCTGCGGCAGCGGCGTCAGCGTCGGCCGGGTGGTCGCGGTGGGCGAAGGACTCGGCGTGGGGGTACGGGTCGGGCTGGAAGTCCATGTCGCAGTCGGCGTGTTGGTCAAACTGGGCGTCAGCGTCGCGGTCGCGCTGGCCGTCGGGCTGGCCGTCGCGGTCGGCGTCAGCGAAGGCGTTCGGGTGGGCGTGGCGGTGGTGGTCGGGGTATCGCTCGGCGTGGGTGTGTTGGTGGGCGTGTCCGTCGGCGGCGGTGTGCCGGTCGGCGTGCGGCTCGGGGTATCCGTGACTGTCGGTGTTGGCGTGGCGCTGGGCGTGCGCGTTGGTGACGCCGTTACGGTGGAGGTGGCAGTCGCCGTCGCGGTCGGCGTGGCCGTGCGCGTTGCAGTGGCCGAGGGCGCGGGAGTGGCGCTGGGGAGCGGCGTGAAGAACGGCGTGGCGCTCGGCGTGCGCGTCGGCGCGACGGTCGGCGTCACCTGCGGCACGCCCACTTCGCAGGCCAGGCCAGCGAAAACTAGGAGGAGCAGCGGGAATTGCCAACCATGAAAACGAAACCTCACCCCCTGCCCCCTCACCCCGGACTTCGTCCCGCCCCTCTCCCACGCAAGCGGAGAGAGGGGCATTGCACCGCGTCTGGGTTTTTCCCCTCTCCCCGCTTGCGTGGGAGAGGGGGCAGGGGGTGAGGGGCGTTTCACGGCATTCCCCCTCAAGGCGTGGGTAATGTATAGCCGCGTGCGGCGAGGGGAACGAGGGGTGAGGTTGTTCATACATTCATTCTACCGCCGCGTGCTATCATTGCCGGACGATGCGCCCGTTCCGCCCTGCGTTCGCCCTGTGGATCGCCGCCCTCTGCCTGACGGCCGCCTGCGCGCCTGCCAGCGTCACGCCTTCTGCGCAGCCAACGATGCCGCCTGTGACCGCCGCCGCACAAGCCCCGCCGCCCACCCGCGACCTGCACACCATCCCAACCGTTACGGCGCAGCCCATCTCGCCGCCTGCCGCCACGCCTTCACTGGCCGCTGCGCCCACCGTGACGGTCCTGAACTGGATCGCCCAGCGCGACCCCTTCCTGCTGCAAGTGCCAGCCGCTGCGCCTGAAGACGAGCTTATCGGCCTGTCGGCGGGCAATCATGCGCTGGTGGCGCGCCGCTTTGGCGCTGGCCCGCGCCTGCTGATGCTGGTGGGCGGGATGCACGGCGGCTACGAGCAGAACACCGTCGCGCTGGCCGAACGCCTCGCTGCACATTTCGCCGCCAACCCGCAGGACATCCCGGCGGGCTGGTCGGTCGTCATCGTCCCGGCCGCCAACCCCGATGGTCTGCTGCGCGGCCAGAACGCGGACGGCCGCTTCAACGCGCACGGCGTGGATCTCAATCGCAACTGGGGCTGTGGCTGGCAGCCAACCGCCGTCTGGCGCGCCACGCCGGTCAGCCCCGGCGCGGCCCCCTTCTCTGAGCCGGAAACGCGCGCGCTGGCCGACTTCATCACCCGGCTCCAGCCCGACGCGGCCCTGTTCTATCACAGCAAAGCGGGCGGCGTCTTTGCCGGCGACTGTCCCACCGGCCCCGCGCCGGCCGATTCAGAGGCGATGGCCGCCGTCTACGGTGAAGCCAGCGGCTACAGCTACGGGCAGGACTTCAGCGCCTATCCCGTCACCGGCACCGCCGCCACCTGGGCCGATGGGCAGGGCATCTACAGCGCTGATGTCGAACTCGAAACCGATAACCTGGCCGAGTTCGACCGCAACCTGCGCGCTGTGCTGGCGGTGATGGCGTGGATGGAGGGGTAGGCAGACTCAAAGAACAAAAGCGTCATCACAGAGGCGCAGTTCCATCCTCCCTCCCGCCCACTTCACGGTCTGCCAGTTACACGTTAGACTGTGAGGGCATCACAATCACGAGGCCGAACCGCACGTGCAACGACCCACGAACCAAATCAAGTCTAAACAACGCGTCGCCGACCACGGCGAAGTGTTTACCCCGGCGTGGATGGTCGAGGCCATGCTCGACCTGGTGAAGGACGAGACGGAGCGGATTGACTCGCGCTTTCTGGAACCGGCGTGCGGCAGCGGGAACTTCCTCGTCCGCGTTCTGCAGCGGAAGCTGGCCGCTGTCGAACTCAAATTTGGGAAGTCCGGCTTTGAAAGGCGTCACTACGCCCTGTTCGCCGTCATGTGCACCTACGGCATTGAACTGCTGGCGGACAATATCGCCGAGTGCCGCGCCAATATGCTCGAAATCCTCGCCGACTACCTGCAGATCGCGGAGCCGGACGATCTCTATCGGGCGGCGTCCTACGTGCTGTCGCAGAACATTGTGCACGGTGATGCCCTGAAGATGCGCACCCGCGATGACCAGCCGATCACCTTTGCCGAATGGGGGTACCTCGGCAAGGGCAAGTTCCAGCGGCGCGACTTTCGCCTCGGCGATCTCGCGCAGTCGTCCGCCTGGAGCGCGGAGGGCACGCTCTGGGCCAATGCGAGCAAGCAGGACATTTTCACGCCGGTCCAAACCTGGCCGCCGCAAACTGTGAGTGAACTGGCGGCAGCCGACACCCCGAAGGAGGCCCCATGAGCGCACAAGCGGGGTTTGCCCTGCGCGGCCGCAATCCCGATGTCCTCACCTGCATCGCCAACCTGTCCAACGACGAGGTCTTCACGCCGCCGGAGTTCGCCAACCGCATGCTCGACACGCTGGCCGAGGCGTGGGCCGCGAACAACCAGGGCGCAAACCTCTGGGCCGACAAGACGGTGAAGTTCCTCGATCCCTGCACCAAGTCCGGCGTGTTCCTGCGCGAGATCACCCGCCGCCTCGTCCAGGGGCTGGAGAAGGAGATTCCGGATCTGGAAAAGCGCGTGGATCACATCCTGACGAAGCAGGTGTTTGGCATTGCCATCACGCATCTCACGAGCCTGCTGGCGCGCCGCAGCCTTTACTGCTCGAAGCACG
>JAEURB010000168.1 GCA_016788435.1 Anaerolineae bacterium
GTGCCGTTGATGGTCAGGTCGCCATAGAGCTTGCCGGTCTTGCCGTTGCCCGTCTCAATCCGCGTGCTCTTGAACGTCAGCTCCGGGTGCTTCTCGACGTCGAAGAAGTCGGCGCTGCGCAGGTGGTCGTCGCGTTTGGCATCGCCCGTCGAAACGGAAGCCGAGTCGAGCGTAACGTTCACCGTCGAGGCGGCCGGATTGTCCTTGTTGAACTTGAGGACGCCCTTGCTGATCTTGAAATTGCCGCGCACCTTGGCCACCACCATGTGGCGAACGGTGAAGGCGGCATCGGAATGGGCGGTGTCAATGGTGTAGAGGGTCATGTCTTTCTCCTGTGATCACGTAAACGGACGGTAGTCCATTTATCCGACGCAGCCTCCTTACCGGCTCTTACCTTGCCAGATGAGTAATTCATGAGACCAATCAAGGGATAGTCCAGAACTTCGACAAATGCGGGCCGAAAACCCGACCCCAGTACTCCCTTGCACGAACATTACAGAGTCATCCAGCGATTGACAGATTAGAATATTTGTTCTATCATTCAGATCGCGTGTAAGACCGTTGCCAGGTAAAATCACAGGAGATTGACGATGGGCGGTGTGGCGCATTTCGAGATTCACGTGGACGACACAGCGCGGGCGCGGGCGTTCTACGGCGCAGTGTTCGGCTGGACGTTTAGCCAGTATCCCGGAATGGACATGGAATACTGGCTGATTGACGTGGGAGACAAGTCGCAGGGCGGCGCGATCATGCTGCGCAACCAGCCGGCCGCGCCGCCGGGCAGCAGCCCTTCGTCATTCGTCTGCACCATGGCCGTTGAGTCGGTTGATGCTGCCGTGAACCGCATCGTGCAGGCCGGCGGGGTGGTTGTCGCCCCCAAGATGGGCATCGAGGGTATGGGCTGGGCAGCTTACCTGCTCGACACCGAGGGCAATTCATTTGGCGTGTTCGAATTCGACCCGTCGGCAAAGTGGGTGGAGCCGGGGCAAGCCTAGCCTGCAGTTGATCCGGCCTCTGCGAAGTGGGGCGGCCAACGGGCCGCCCCGTTCAGTTTCCCGCTTCCAAAAAGCCGAACTCGATATACGGGTCGCCGGTATCGGGAAGCGTTCCCTCGTGCAGAATGCGCAATCCGGGATCGGCTCCACGCAGCAGTTCGGCCCGCCGCGCGGCTGAAACGGGCTGCAAGCGCGAGAAAATCACCGTAAAGGCCCCATCTTCGTGGCGGCGCAGCACACGCGGGAACAGGCCGAGCCGCGTAAAAAGCTGCTGCACGGTCTCCTCGCTCACTGTCCGCAGGCGCAGCGCAGGAGGCTCAGCTTGCGCTACAGGATCGGCCAGCAATGCGTTGAGGTCGGCCAGCGCCAGCTTGTAGGTTTCGGCCACGCCCCGGAAGTAATAGGCGGATTGCAGGTCGCCGGTCTTCGTCTGCCGTGAGCGCGCAGCGGCTTCGGCCATGCGCGCCTGCCAGCGGGCCAGTAGTTCGGTGACAGGATCATCGTTCGAGGGCGCGCTCACCGCTTGATGACCACCTGCACGCGGCCGGGGCCGTGCACGCCGATCACCAGTTGCATCTCGATGTCACCTGTCCGGCTCGGACCGCTGATGAAGCAGACATTGCCCGCCTGCCGGATGGTCTCCAGATGGTTCGCCCGCTGCAGGGCCACCCAGTCCTCCAGGCGGGCCACGATTTGGTCAAGCGTGACTATGGCCAGGTGCACCGGCGGCAGCACCGCCGGTAATCGCCCCTTGCCCGGCGCGGTCGTCACGACCAGCGTCCCGGTCGTTGCTATTGCCGCATCGGCCCCTGTCAGCCCCACCTTCACCTGCCCGGCCAGCGCCAGCGACTCGGCGCGAAACTCGTCACGGGTATCAAGATGCACTGCCTCGATGCCCGCCGTTTCGAGTGCCTTATCAAGCCCCTTGACCGGGATATGGCGAAAGTCCCAGGCCAGCACCGCCGCAGCTTCGTGCTCATTCAAGAGCTCGACGATCTTCTTGCGGGCCGCGGCATCCCCTCGCACGCTGACTGTCTCCCCCTTCAGGCCGGTCAATTCACGGCAGAAGCGTTCCAGCAGCGCGTCGGCATCGGTCGCTTCCTGCACCGTGACCGGCACATAGCCGTCTGGCGTTGGATCGGCGTCTTCGAACGGGCGGCGAGCGGCACGCAGGCGGTTCAGAATGGCATCACGAGACGAAGTGGACATGACAGCTTCCTGTGGTTGAACGGCACGCCTATTCGGCGGGCGGGTGCTCTTTGACCTCGTGCTTGACCGGCTTGGTCTTCTTGGTCAGGAACAGTGCCGCGCCAACTGCTGCGATACCGGCAGCCAGCAGCAGAAGGTCGGTGGGCGTTTCGTAGTGCATTTTCAGCGCCTGCTGGAAGAACTTGACGACGAGGATGACCAGTACGACGCTGACCAGCTTGTCCTTCAAGTCGTCGAGGTTGCGGATGACCAGCACGCGCGGCCCGATTGATGACTTCTCGGCGGCCGAGATATTGCCGACAAACAGTTCGTACATACCATCGGCGAAGATGACGAGAATGGCGACGATCAGGTATTGATCGACCACGCCAACCACATCCGACAGAATGATGGCCTGCTGCTCGAGCTGTTGTTCCGCGCTCAGCAGCAGGTAGCCCGCCATGCGCTGGAGCAGGAGAATCGTATTGACCGCGGACAGCACCAGAATACCGATGGCAGCCAGCAGACTGGCCAGCACCGGCACGATCATGATCAGGCGGGCATTCCACAGAAAGCCCTCAAACAACTCCTCGACGCGCTTCACGTTCACCCCACCTTCATCCGTCCACCAGAATCTTGTCCACCGCTGCCGCTAACTCACGCAAGGTGCTGACCTTGTGCACCGCGTCCGCCGTTTGGGCATATTGCAGCATATCGCTATCGCCTGTCCCCC
>JAEURB010000176.1 GCA_016788435.1 Anaerolineae bacterium
AGAGCGCAGTCCACGCGGTTTTCCGGCACCTCACCCGCCTGCGCGCTGGCACGAGTAACCGTCGGGCCGAGGCTGGCCGCCTGCACCGTCGCCACGCGCTGCTGCGAACCGAGCGCCGAGGCCAGTGCGTTGCTGAGGGCCACGATCAGCGCCAGACAGCCGGAGTTGCCACCGGGGGCCGGAGGCGTCGGGCCGGGCACCGGCGGGGGATTCGGCCCGCCCGGCGTGGGCGGCGTCACCGGGTCGCCAATGTAACTCAGCTTGACGAAACGTTCGAGCTTGGCCACCACGTCGCCGGGGTTCTGGCCGCCGTCAATCGCGCCCGGCTGGAGAATGGCGTCGCCCGGCACGGCATCGTTGCAATTGGCCAGCACATGGTTGTTGGAGAGGATGAATAGTTCGCTCGTCGTGCGGTCTTTGACAATCGTGCCGAGCGTGCCAGCCGTCACCTTGAAGTGGCCGATGCTCACGCCTGACGGAATCGTCGGACGGTAGCGGTCTTTCGGCGTTTGCAGGGCGCGCAGGTAGCCCACCTCGACCACGTCGGTGCGCAGCCCGTCGAGTTCACGCGGGATGGCGTCCTCGGCGCTCAGGGCGGCAATCGGCTTCTTCTGCTCGACCAGCACGACGACCGCCACCTCGTCGGTCGTCACCCCGTTCGATTCCTTGTAACCGACGGCCACGCCCACCACGTTCTGTTTGGCCAGCAGGGTATGCTCGAACTGCGACTGCGCCTCGACTGCCTGTGCGACAACCATCGGAAGCCTCTCTCCCCGTCCGCCCTACTCGACCAGCAGGCGGATATCGTATTCATTATAGCCTGTGATGCCGATCCAGAACGGCCGTACCAGCTCATACGGGCAAGCGCCTTCCAGGATGAAGCGCAAGCGTACCGTCAACGTGCGCGCCGCATCGTCCACCTCCACGCCTTCGATGAGGTGATCGGCCGTGCAGCCCGTACCCCGGCTCCACAGGCCAGCCAGCGCCCGACCCGGCCCGTCCGCGCCGCCGAAGTCGAATATTCCCCGCACAGCAGGCCGACGGCAGAAGCCGCTGGCGTCGGAGCTGTCGAACAGCCAGGCCAGTTCGTCGGGCGAGCGCAGCACGAAAACCCGCCCGGCGGCATCGAAGGCGCTCTCGAAGCAGATACCGGCGGTAACGGCCCGCTCATCGGTCAGCCCGCCAGGGAACGGGGTGGCGGCGGGCAGCGCGGGCGTTTCAGCGGGCGCGGCGGTCGGGACGGGCTCGGTGAGCGCGCACGAGGCGAGCAGCAGCGCGGCAAACGAGGCCCCAATGAGTGGCCTGAACGCGGTCATGATCAGTTGAACCTCATCGTCGGCTAACCCTCTCCACTGCACAGTTCAAATCCCGGCAGTTGGTTGGCCAGCCGCCACCCCTCAACCCCTCGTTCCCCTTCTCCCCGCGATCCACTGTGCCTACGTGTGGTGCGTGGGAGAGGAGCGGGGTGAGGGGTTGTAGGGGCATGATGCATCGTGCCCCTGCGATTCCGTTTCTCCCGTCACTGCCGGGGTTTGAAGCCGCGCAAGCAGGGAGAGGCGCAGAATCTCGTCCCGCGCTTGCCCATTTTCCTGACGCCTCTTTAATGGACGGTGAAGAAAAGCTCGTGGTATGATGATCGCATTCTGGTCCTGAGCTTCGCTTCCCCACCATCCATCGCAAGGTCTCATTCATGCGCATTCTGATCATATCGGATATCCACGCCAACCTGACTGCGTTCGAAACCGTGATGAACGATGCCAGGGGCGACTGGGATTATGTCTGGTGCCTGGGCGATGTTGTCGGCTATGGGCCAGACCCCAATGAATGCGTGAATCTGCTGCGCACACTGCCGCACCTCTGCCTGGCCGGTAATCACGACTGGGCCGCCCTCAACCGGCTCGATATCCGCACCTTTAACCCGGACGCCCGCAAGGCCGTGGACTGGACGCGTACTACGCTCACGCCCGACAATACCGCGTGGCTCGAAGCCCTGCCGACGACCTTCGTCATCGGGCAGTATACGCTGGCGCACGGCAGCCCGCGCGAGCCCGTCTGGGAATACATCCTCGAACCGCTGATCGCAGCGCTCAACTTCCCGCACTTCGAAACGCCCTACTGCTTGGTGGGCCATACGCACCAGCCCATCATCTACGAGCTGCAAAGCGAACACGGCGATACCGAGGCCATTCCGCCCACCTATCGCACGCAGCGCCAGTTGAACGGCCACCGCCAGATCATCAACCCCGGCAGCGTCGGCCAACCGCGTGACGCCAACCCAGACGCCGCCTACGCCAGTCTCGATGACGAGACCAACATGTTTGAGCATCGCCGCGTCCGCTACGATGTCGGCGCGGTGCAGAAGCGGATGCGCCAGTTCGACATGCCCGAACGCCTGATTGCGCGCCTGGAACATGGC